>NZ_JBEBUX010000161.1:0-8816 GCF_040393045.1 Pollutimonas bauzanensis
ACCGCCGCGGCGTGTCAGAACTAATCAGCCAGAACGCAGCTACGGTGTGTAAAAAAGAACAGCAAAACCGCAGCTACGGCGTGTTCAAAACATATAAGGCGCCGACAAACAGTACCAGCACTTCGAACCCTCGCCCGAAGTGCCGCCACGTCTATTTACTTCTTGCGATTAGCAATATCCTTCTGCGCCTGCGACACCAACTCCTCGCCTATCGTCTTCTTCCACTTATCGAACACCGGCTGCGTCACTTTAACGAAAGCCTCATGCTCTTCCGGAGTAAGGCTGGTAACCGTCACGCCATGGCTTTCGATATCCTTCAGCATCGACGGATCTTCAGGTGTCACGCCTTTACGGGCAATGACGATTTCCTGTTTGCCGGCCTCAATAGCGGCTTCGCGCACGATTTTACGATCGGCTTCAGTCCACGATTCCCAGACTTGTTTGTTCACCACGAACACCAGGGGATCGGCTACATAATTCCATAGCGTCAGATTCTTTTGTGCAACGTCATACAGCTTCGCGCCGGCATAAATGGACAAGGGGTTTTCCTGCCCGTCTACGGCACCGGTTGCCAGTGCGGGTTGCGCATCGGCCCAGCTCATTTGTGTGGGATTGGCGCCCAGCGCTGTGAACGTGTCGATGAACAAGGGCGAGCCTACAACGCGCAGTTTCAGGCCTTTAAGATCGCCTGGCGCTTTGATGACGTGCTTGGAGTTGCTAAGCTGGCGGTAGCCATTTTCACCCCAGGCCAGAGGCAGCACGCCGGCTTTTTCAATATCCTTGAACAAGGATTTGCCCACTTCGCCATGAATCAGGGCGTCGATAGCCGCATAGTCGGGCATCAGGAAGGGCAGGGAAAACAGGTTCAATTGTTTTACTTGGGGTGACCAGTTGATGGTCGAGCCAATGGCCATGTCGATCAGGCCCTGGCGAATCGCGGTGAATTCGCGGGTCTGGTCGCCTTGTACCAGCGATGTGCCGGGGTAGATCTTGATGTTGATACGCCCGTCGGTGCGCTCGCGTACCAGCTTGGACCAGATCTCGGCGCCCTGGCCCCAAGGGAAGGTGGTGCCTACGACGATGGACAATTTGTATTCGGATTTATAGTCGGCGGCATAAGCAGTCGAGGTAGCTGCAAGGGCAGCGATCGAGCACGTGATGGCGCCAAGCAGGGCACGGATCTTCATGAATGTTCCTTTTCACCAGTTAAGGCATTAATAGACGGCAGATAACAACGGATACATCAAGGAAAAACCGGCGGCACGCCGCCGGCGCTACGGTCAATATCCCAGGTAACGAGGCAGCCATAACGCCAACTCGGGAAATACAATTACCAGGACGAGGATCATAAACATGGAGGCCAGCAGCCACACCACCCAGCGCACCGTGCTTTCCATCGGCACTTTGGCGATGCGGCAGGACACCATCAGGTTCACGGCCAGGGGTGGCGTAAATTGCCCCAGCGCTACTTTTAGCGTCAACAGGACGCCAAACCAGACCGGATCCCATTGGTAGGCGTTGGCGATAGGCATAAGCAGCGGCACGAAGATCAAGAAGATGGAAATGCCGTCCAGAAACATGCCCAGCGTCATCAGCAACAGCACCAGCAGTGACAACACCCCGTATTCGCCCAGCCCCGAGTTAACGATGGCGTTGGTAATGGGGTCGATCACGCTAAGCGTGGAAAGGGCCCAGGCGAAGATGCCGGCGAGCGTCACGACCATCATGATGACGGCGGAAAGCTCTGCCGCTTCCCGCAAGATAAGGAATAAATCGCGTACTTTGATGGTGCGATGGATGCACATTCCAACAAAAAGGCCGTAGAAGACGGCGACAACAGCCGCTTCGGTCGGCGTAAACCAGCCCATGCGCATGCCGCCCAGAATCAGCACAGGCGCCACCAGTCCCCATGTGGCATCCAGCAGGCTGGGCCAGAAAGGGGGGCGTGGCAAATTGCTTTCCAGCATGCCCATGTTGTGGCGCCGGGATAGCCACACCGCCGGTATGATCAGGGCGATGCCTGCCAATATGCCGGGAATCATCCCTGCGGCGAACAGGGCGGGAACCGACGCTTGCGGCACAAGAATCGAATAAACGATAAAGGCAATCGAAGGGGGGATCAGGATATCGGTTGACGCGCCTGCCGCCACGATGCTGGCTGAAAACGATTTGGGATAGCCCGCCTTGGTCATGGCGCCTATCATGACGGCGCCGACAGCTGCCGCGCAGGCCGGCCCCGAGCCTGAAATGCCCCCCAGGAACATGGCTACGGCGATGGCGACCAAAGGCAGCATGCCTGGGCCGCGCCCGACGATGGCAATGGCGAAGTTCACCAGGCGGCTGGCGACGCCGGAGCGATCGAATATGGACCCTACCAGTACAAACATGGGGATAGCCAGCAGGGGGTACTTGGCCAGGCCGGCATAGAAGTTTTGCGGTACGGCCAGCAAGCCGAACCATTGGGTATCCAGATTGGACATCACGATGGCCAAGGTACCGGCTACACCAAGCGAAACGCCAACCGGTACGCCAATGATCATCAGCAGGGCAAAGACGACAAACAAGAGAGTTACGATCATTTTTCGCCCCGCAGCAGGCGGCGCAACATACCTAGCATGCGTAGCGAGATAGCCGTTGCCAGTATGGGCATCCAGATGGTGTACCACCAGTTGGGGACGCCGATGGCGGGCGAGGTGTCGCCCCATGTGTAGTCATCAATGGCCATGCGCAGGGACAGCACGGCCAGCAATACGAAGAACAGCAAGACGACGACGCTGCTGATGATGGCCAGCTTGCGCTGGCGTTGGGGCGAGCCTCCGTCGGCAATGATCTCGATGCGTATGTGCTGATTGCGCACGAAGGCGGTTGCCCCGGCGGTCATGGTCAGGACGATAAGCAGGAAGACTGATATTTCCTCGGTCCAGGCAAATGAGTTGTTCGTAAGGTAGCGCACCAGCACGTTGGTGAAGGTGATTAGCGCCAAGCCGCCCAGAATAAGCACGGAAAGCCAGTCTTCAATTTTGAGAGGGACTTTGACGGGAGGGTCGGTGATTTCTGGAAGTATGGGTTCGATCGGCTCGTCGGCGGCTTGTTGTTTTTGAGGCATGGGTGCAATGCTTGACAGCGTAGGGGGCAATTTTTAGGCGATAGCCGACATGCTACCGCGTGATACAGATTTTGATAGCTCGGGGTTTCCCGCGGGTAGACGGGAGGGGCGTTAGTTTTTTCCGGTCGCCGCTTTCTTTTTCTTGGGCAGGGCCAGCATGGTGCCGCGGCAGTTTGGGGTGCCGCACAGGCATAGGTATTCCTGCTTAAGCTTTTTCGTTATGCGGCCTTCCATCACCAAGCCGTAGTCGTAGAACAGTTCTTCGCCAGCAGGAATATCTTGCAGCGCAACGATGTACACCCGTTTTCCGCTAGTTCCTTCCTGGGCTTCGCAATTGGGCCCGCAAGAGTGGTTGATCCAGCGCGCATCGTTGCCTTTATCGCCGCCATCGATAACCTTGCCGCTGGTAAGCGAAAAAAAGAACGTGTGAAAAGGATCATCGGGATTGACCGGATGCAGCGCGTCGGCTTGCTCGGGGGTAATACGTTTGCCGCCGTATTCGATAATGCGGGTGCCAGCGGGAATGTCGCGCAAGGCAAATACGCCGGTGCCGTGCAAGGTGGATTGTTTAACGATGTGCCAGGGGCTGGTTGCTAGTGTCATGATGAACGTTTTGGGAGATAGGCGAAAAAGAGCATAAACTGCTGAAGTATCGACATCTTATGCAATAAAGCCTGACTCCGTGAATACTTCTGACGAATCTCCCAGCCGAAATGGCGCCCAAGCTCTGCTCCAAACCCTGATCGCCCATGGCGTGGATACCATTTTCGGTTATCCAGGCGGTGCCGTCCTGCCCTTGTACGATGCACTGTATTCGGAACCCAGGATTCGTCACGTCCTGGTTCGACATGAACAAGGGGCCATGCATGCCGCCGAAGGTTATGCGCGCTCCACCGGTAAGCCCGGTGTCGTGGTGGTCACCTCGGGTCCTGGCATGGCCAATACGACATCCGGTTTGCTGGATGCGATGTGCGATTCGATACCTGTGCTGTGCATCAGCGGGCAAGTCGCTACCGGCGCTATTGGCACTGATGCGTTCCAGGAATGCGACGCCATTGGAATTTCCAGGCCTGTTACCAAGTGGAACGCGCAAATCAGACGTGCCGAAGACGTTGTCGCCATGGCTGCCAAAGCGTATCGCCTGACTTCCTCGGGTCGTCCTGGGCCCGTGCTGCTGGATTTCCCCAAAGACATACAAATCGGCCAGGTGCCGCCCGAACCGCCGGTTGTCAATGAAGTGGCCGAGCTTGACGGCGTTGACTTGAATGCCCCGGCAGCCGAAGCCGCGATCAAGCGCGCGGCGGCCCTGATCGCCAACGCCAAGCGCCCGGTGTTTTATGGTGGCGGCGGCTTGGTGAATTCGGGCCTGGATGCCTGTCATGCCTTTACCAGCCTGGTGCAGGATATGGCCGCGCCTTGTACCCTTACCCTAATGGGGCTCGGTGCATTCCCCGCTGACGACCCTTTGTTTTTAGGCATGCTGGGCATGCACGGTACGCTGGAAGCCAACCTGGCCATGCACCACGCCGACCTGATCGTTTGCGTGGGCGCGCGTTTCGATGATCGCATCACGGGCAGGCTTTCAGACTTCTGCCCGCACGCCAGCAAAATTCATCTGGATATCGACCCCGCTTCCATCAACAAGGTGGTGCGCGCTGATGTTGCCATGGTGGGCGACTGTTACCCCTTGCTGCGCGCTCTGCGCCGCGAATTGGCACAGGTCGAGCTTGCGCCTGCCAGGCTGGATGCCTGGTGGCAGCGTATCGGGGTGTGGCGAGCCACGGACTGCCTGAAAGTCACGCCATCGGCCGAGCATATCTTGCCGCAGCATCTGATGCAGCGTATTGACCATGTGCTGACGGGGCTGGACGCTATTATTTCGACAGATGTGGGCCAGCACCAGATGTGGGCGGCGCAATACATCAAGTTCAATCGTCCGAATCGCTGGCTTACGTCGGGCGGAGCGGGCACCATGGGCTACGGCTTGCCCGCCGCCATTGGCGCCCAGATCGCGCATCCCGATAAGCCGGTGGTCTGCGTCAGCGGCGATGCGTCGGTGTTGATGAATATCCAGGAACTGGCTACCGCTACGCAGCATCAGACACCGGTAAAGCTGGTGTTGTGCAATAACGGTCACATGGGCATGGTTCGGCAATGGCAGGAACTGATTCATGATGGCCGCTATAGCCACAGTTATAACGCGTCGATTCCTGACTTCGTGGCGCTGGCCAAGGCATTTGGCTGGGGTGCCGCGCGTGTCGAAGACCCAGCGCAGCTGGATGCGGCGTTGGCTGAATGCATGGCTTACGACGGCCCGTTTTTCCTGGACGTTGTCGTGCTGGCGCAGGAAAACTGCTTTCCCATGATGCCCGCCGGTTATGGACATCAGCAGGTCATGCTGTCGGAAGACACATGGTACGTAGAAGACTAAAGTAAACCCCAATATTCTTATCGCTCGCAGTGATGTACAAGTATGGGCTTAGTTTTGCCAACTCATCACTTATAAGTATTAGGGAAAAAATGCGTACAACCTGGTTTTCAAAGTGCATGCTTGCCGTTTCGATGGCAGGCATTTTTACTGCCGCGCCGGCATTGGCCCAGACAACGCTGAAAATGGCGTATGCCCTGTCGACCAATTCCCATTACGGCGCGGGCGCCGACGCATTTGCCAAGTCGATTGAAGGCAGCACCACTGGTCAATTCAAGGTTCAACAGTTCGCCAACAGCGCCCTGGGCGGCGAGCGCGAAGTCATTGAAGGCCTGCAACTGGGCACGATCGATGTGGCTATCGTATCCACCGGCGCTACCTTGAATTTCGTACCTAAAACGGGCGTTTTCGATATTCCTTTTCTGTTCCGCGATCTGGCCCAGGCCCGTAAAGTGCTTGACGGCGAAATCGGCCAGCAAATGCTGGCTGAATTCCCCAAGCGTGGCCTGGTGGCTTTGGCCTGGGGTGAGCAAGGGTTTCGTCAACTGACCAATAACGTTCGTCCGGTTGCCAAGCCCGAAGACGCTAAAGGTCTGAAAATACGCACTACCGAAAACCCCATCCATATTGCCGCGTTCCGCCAGATGGGCGTGCTGGCTACCCCCATGGCCTGGCCTGAAGTCGCCACGGCCCTGCAACAAGGCACCATAGATGGTCAGGAAAACCCGCTGTCCGTCATTGTGTCGGCCAAATTGCCGCAACTTCAAAAATACCTGTCGCTGACCGCACACGTATATGGTCCCGCCCTGGTATTGATGGCGCCGAATGTCTATGACGGCTTGTCCGACGCAGACAAGGCCAAGTTCAAGACGGCTGGCCATGATGCTGCCGTTGCCATGCGTGGCTACGTGGATGCGGTTGAAAAAAGCGGCCTGGAAGAGGTGAAGGCGCAAGGCATGAAGGTCAACACGGTTGATCACGCCGCATTCGTTGCGGCAGTTGAACCGGTTTACCCGCAGTATTACAAGCAGTTCGGTAAAGAGTTGGTTGAGTCCATCCGCAACACTAAGTAATTGCCGCAGTTGGCTATGAATCGGGGGCTGGCGTACGTGCCGGCCCTTGTTGGTTCCAGCCCTGTTAGCCTTCTGAAAACAACGCTAGATCAAGCATCACAACAGGATCAGTCGTGCCAATAATCCGTTTCATAGACCGCTCATTATTCCGGTTTATATCCGTAGTAACTCAATTGCTGATTCTTTCGGCCGTAGCCGCCGCTTTTTATCAGGTTATTGCTCGCTTCATTCTTGAATCGCCCGCCGACTGGAGCGAAGCCTGGACACGCGCGGCCCTGATCTGGACGGTAATGTTGGGCGTTGCCCTGGCCTTCCGCCAGGGAGCCATGCTAAGCGTCGAAATGCTCCATAGCAAATTAGGGCCGCGTAACAAACGCTGGCTGGAGCATGTCATTTTATTCATCTGCGTCGCTTTTCTGGGTTTCATGGCCTGGGTCGGCGGGCAAATGACATGGCGCGTGCGCTTTCAAACCATGCCCAGTCTTGAAATGTCCATTTCCTGGATTTATATCGCGATTCCCATTGGCATGGTACTGGCAATCGTTGCCGTTATTGCCCATTGGGCCGAGGGCCCGCGCCAGGCCGTGATTGACGACACTGTCCTGTGATCGTGAGTCAATACTTAACAATACCAATAAGCCAGGTGAATGAATGTCGCAGTTGATGGTTGTATCAATGCTGTTGTTTTTTGTGCTGTCTGTGCCGGTAGCGGTGGCTATCGGTTTGGGCAGCATGTTGGGAATCGCCTTCGATGGCCAAATGACCTGGCTGGTCGTGGCCCAACAAATTTATGCGTCGCTGGATAAGTACCCCTTGGTGGCTGTGCCGTTCTTTATTCTGGCTGGCAATCTGATGGAAGCCGGCGGCATATCAGAACGCATGGTGACCTTCGCGAAAAGCGTGGTCGGGGGCTTTCAGGGCGGTCTGGCCTGCACATGCGTATTGACCTGCATGATTTTTGCGGCTGTTGCTGGATCCAGCGTGGCAACCACTTTTGCCGTAGGCGCTATCCTGATTCCCGCCATGGTCAAGCACGGCTATCCCAAGCCGTTTGCCGCATCTTTGCAAGCATCGGCAGCAGAACTGGGCGTCATTATCCCGCCTTCGATTCCCATGATCTTGTTTGCCGTCGCGACAGACACGTCGGTTGGCGAGCTTTTTATTGCTGGCGTCGGCCCCGGCATTCTGATCGGCGTAGCGTTGATGCTGTATGTCTGGCTGTATGCCCGCGTGAACGGCTACGGCAAGAATGATGGCGACGGACGTCTGGCGCTGTGGCCCGCGCTCAAGCAGGCCTGGCTGGCGTTGTTGATGCCAGGGATTATTCTTGGCGGCATCTATGGTGGTATTTTTACCCCCACGGAAGCCTCTGCGGTGGCAGTGGTCTATGCCCTTTTTGTCGGTATATTCGTCTATCGTCGGCTTAATTTCCAGAATCTATCCAAAACCCTGCATCGTTCCGTTGTCTCGACGGCAGTGATTATGTTCGTCATCGCCAACGCCGGCGTGTTCGGATTTCTGCTCAACCGTGCGGGCATTCCGGCGGCTTTAGGCGAGTGGCTGGGCCATATTTTCAGCAATAAGTACACGTTCTTGCTGGGCGTGAATGCTGCGCTATTTGTGATCGGCATGTTTATCGAAACCTCGGCATCGATAGTGGTGTTGGCGCCGTTGTTGCTGCCGGTGGCTATGCATTTCGGAGTAGAGCCAGCTCATTTCGGCATCATCATGGTGGTGAATTTGGCGCTGGGCATGGTGACGCCGCCTTTTGGCGTAAATCTATTTGCGGCGTGCGCGGTGGCGAATTTGCCGATAGAGCGATTGATCAGGCCGTTGCTGCCTTTTGTCGGTGTGGTGGTGGCTTGCTTGATGCTGATCACGTATGTGCCGGAGATTTCGCTGTTCTTCAAGGAATTGGTATACGGGTAGGGGGCGGGTCCCTGGGCGGTTGTGTTTGTATTCTTTCTTGATCCGCGTGCCAGATCCTGGGAGGGGATGTTTTGCTCCTCGTGGCCGGTTCGGCGCCCTGCGGCGCCGAACATCGCGTAGCCTCGTTCGTCCACCCCATCCGGGGTTCCCTTCACTTCCGGCCTGCTCGGCCCCTACGCCGGGTGCCCCGAAAGTCGCTGCAACATCCCCTCCCAGGATCTGCCCCGCTGCATCATGAAAGTTTGAACCGCCGCTGGGACGGGCCGCGTGCTTGGCATCG
>NZ_JBEBUX010000162.1:0-8774 GCF_040393045.1 Pollutimonas bauzanensis
CTTGATTAATGGTGCTTTTTTTGAGCCACGCCCTTACAGACGCAATCCCAACCTACGAAAAGAAGCTTTTCACCCTATCGGTCCAGGATTGGCTCTTGGGCGAATGCTTTTCGCCCCCCTGAGACAACGAGGTTTCGAATTGGCGCAGGATTTTCTTTTGCTCGTCGGTAAGCCGTACAGGCGTCTCGACCGAGACATGGCAATACAAATCGCCCGGATAGCTGGCCCGCAAGCCGCGTATCCCCTTGCCACGCAATCGAAAGGTCTTACCCGTTTGCGTACCTTCGGGTATGGTGATTTCACCCCTGCCCGACAAGGTAGGAACTTCAAGCTCGCCGCCCAATGCCGCGGTCGTGAACGGAATGGTCAGTTCGCAATGCAAGTCTTCGCCATCGCGCTCGAAGATGCCATGGGGCTTGAGGTGGATTTCCACATACAAGTCGCCGGCAGGGCCGCCGTTTACCCCTGGCTCGCCGTTGCCCGATGACCTGATGCGCATCCCGTCGTCAATCCCGGCCGGGATTTTCACTTGCAGCGTCTTGTTCTTGCGTGTGCGTCCAACCCCATCGCATGCATTGCACGGATCGGTAATTTCTTTGCCCGTCCCGTGACAGGTAGGACAAGTCTGCTGCACACTGAAGAACCCTTGCTGCATGCGCACCGCGCCATTGCCATCGCAAGTGTGGCAGGTTTTTGCATGGGTGCCGGGCTTGGCCCCTGACCCATGGCATACCTCGCAGCTTTCCCAACTGGGAACACGGATCTCGGTGTCAAAACCATTTGCAGCCTGCTCGAGGCTGATATCCAGCGTGTACTTGAGATCGGCGCCGCGATAAACCTGCGCACCACCGCCCCGGCGGCCTGCGCCGCCAAAGATATCGCCAAAGATATCGCCGAAGGCATCCGCGAACCCAGCGCCACCCATGCCTGCGCCCCCGCCTGCGTTGGGGTCTACCCCCGCGTGGCCGAATCTGTCGTAGGCACCGCGCTTTTGCTCGTCGGACAGCATCTCGTAGGCCTCTTTGGCTTCCTTGAATTTTTCCTCGGATTCTTTGCTATCCGGATTTCGATCCGGGTGATACTTCATAGCCAGCTTGCGATAAGCCTTTTTCAGTTCGTCATCGGAGGCGTTCTTTGCCACCCCCAGAACTTCGTAATAGTCGCGTTTTGCCATTTGGATTACTTGCGTCTTGGACGTCTATTCTTCGTACATGAATAAGAATGAGAATGCCCGATTTCCGGCAATACACCAGAAACCGGGCTAAAAGCGACTAATAGCTCGCTTTATTGGTCGCGTTTGACCTCTTTAAAGTCGGCATCAACCACATTGTCGTCTACTGGCTGGGCGGCTTCTTGACCACCTTGTGAAGCAGCGGCTTGAGCCTGCATGTCGGCATACATTTTTTCGCCCAGTTTCTGCGATGCAGCAGACAACGCTTCAGCCTTGGCATCAATCGTCGGTTTGTCGCCGTCTTTCAAAGTTTCATCGAGATCCTTGATAGCGGCTTCGATCGCTTCTTTTTCGGACGCTTCCAGCTTGTCGCCATATTCTTCCAGCGACTTGCGGGTGGAATGCAGCAGCGCGTCGGCCTGGTTACGGGCCAATGCCAGCTCGGCAACCCGGTGATCGTCCTCGGCATTAGCTTCGGCGTCTTTCACCATGCGCTCGACCTCTTGATCGGTCAGACCGGAGTTGGCCTTGATCGTGATCTTGTTTTCCTTGCCGGTGCCCTTGTCCTTGGCCGACACATGCAAGATGCCGTTGGCGTCGATATCGAATGTGACTTCGATTTGCGGCGTGCCACGGGTTGATGGTGGGATGCCTTCAAGGTTGAATTCGCCCAGACCCTTGTTGCCGGCCGCGATTTCGCGCTCGCCCTGGAAAACCTTGATCGTCACAGCAGGCTGATTGTCGTCGGCCGTGGAGAACACTTGCGAGAACCGGGTAGGAATCGTCGTGTTCTTCTGGATCATCTTGGTCATCACGCCGCCCAGGGTTTCAATACCCAGCGACAAGGGGGTCACGTCAAGCAAGAGCACGTCAGTACGATCGCCGGACAACACCGAACCTTGGATAGCAGCGCCTGCGGCAACCGCTTCGTCAGGGTTGACGTCTTTGCGAGGTTCTTTACCGAAAAATTCCTTGACCTTTTCCTGGACCTTGGGCATGCGTGTCATGCCGCCAACCAAGATAATGTCGTCGATATCGGATACCTTAACGCCTGCATCTTTGATGGCTGTGCGGCAAGGCTCGATAGTGCGCTCGATGAGTTCTTCAACCAGGGCTTCCAGCTTGGCGCGCGTGATCTTCAGGCTAAGGTGCTTGGGACCGGACGCGTCTGCCGTGATGTAAGGCAGGTTGATTTCAGTTTGCTGAGCCGAAGACAATTCAATCTTGGCTTTTTCAGCAGCTTCTTTCAGGCGCTGCAAAGCCAGCATATCTTTTGAAAGATCGACAGTGCTTTCTTTCTTGAACTCGGTGATGATGTATTCGATGATGCGCTGGTCGAAGTCTTCGCCGCCCAGGAAGGTATCGCCGTTCGTGGACAACACTTCGAACTGTTTTTCGCCATCGACATCGGCGATATCGATAATCGAAATATCGAAGGTGCCGCCGCCCAAGTCATATACGGCAACTTTACGATCGCCCTTTTCGGTCTTGTCCATGCCGAAGGCAAGTGCCGCGGCAGTAGGCTCGTTAATGATGCGCTTGACTTCCAGACCGGCAATACGGCCGGCGTCTTTGGTTGCCTGGCGCTGGCTGTCGTTGAAATAAGCGGGAACCGTAATGACGGCCTCGGTGACTTCTTCACCCAGGTAGTCTTCGGCTGTCTTTTTCATTTTGCGCAGCACGTCGGCCGATACTTGGGGAGGCGCAAGCTTTTTACCTTGTGCTTCGACCCATGCATCGCCATTATCCGCCTTCATAATGCTGTAAGGCATGAGGTGAATGTCTTTTTGAACGGCTTTTTCGTCGAACTTGCGGCCGATGAGGCGCTTGACAGCGTAAAGCGTATTTTTGGGATTGGTTACGGCCTGGCGCTTGGCGGGTGCGCCGACCAGGATTTCGCCGTCTTGCAAATAGGCGACGATGGAAGGCGTAGTACGTGTGCCTTCTGCGTTTTCGATGATTTTGACGCTGCTGCCGTCCATGACAGCCACACAGCTGTTAGTCGTGCCGAGGTCAATACCTATGATCTTGCCCATGTCTATAACCCTGCTAAAAAATTTTAATTTGGAAAACTGCTTGAATGGTTCATAAATGGGGATAGGGCCGATAATTTCAAGCCTTATCCCATTTTTTTTACGCCTGCCTAAGCTGATGGGCCTGACGAAACCATAACCAGCGCGGGACGCAGCACGCGCTCGGCGATGGTGTAGCCCTTTTGCAGCAACTGCGCCACGGTGCCTTCCGGCAAGTCCGAGGGGACAGTGGAAATTGCCTGATGCTGATGCGGATCAAAGGCATCGCCTTCAGTCGGAGCCACTTCTTTAAGCAAATTACGCTCAAAGGCGCCATTCAATTGGCGCAATGTCACTTCGACACCATCTTTCCAGGCTTCGGCGGTTTGATCCGGCTGAGCCAACGCGGCCTCCAGGCTGTCGCGCACGGGAATCAGACTTTCGGCAAAGGATTCAGTGCCAAACTTGCGTGCTTTGGCCACATCGTCCGCAGCGCGGCGGCGAATATTTTCGACCTCGGCCTTGGCGCGCAACAATTCATCGTGATACTGCGCCACTTTTTCCTGAGCTTCGGACAACAGCGTTGCCCAATCTTCCTGAGCCTGGACTTCAGCCTCGGCGCCTTGGGCTGCGCCCAGACCATCGTTGACTTCTAGGTGCTCGGACGTATCCGACGATGGATTGCCTTTGGAATCAATGGGTTCGTTGGGTGCCGACATAAAAAATCTCCACATGCTTAATATTCAATTCAACAAAAATGGGGGCATGCGCCCCCGTTTCAAGACCTGACGAACGAATCGAACCGGAACAAGTCTTAGCTTTCCCAGCCAGCCAGGTGTTTTTTCACCAGGCCAGCCAGCCCTGCTATCCAGGCGGCATCATCATTCAGGCACGATATATAGCGAAACTGCCGCCCCCCTTCGGCCAGAAAGGCGTCGCGGCATTGCATCTCGATTTCTTCGCGTGTTTCAAGGCAATCCGCAAGGAAACCGGGGCACATGACATCGACCTGCTCAACGCCTTCCCGTGCCCACGCACGCAAAGTGGGCTCGGTATAGGGTTCCAGCCATTTCTCGGCGCCAAAGCGACTTTGAAAAGAGACATGTACCAAACCGGCGTCAGCGCCCAGCCTTTGCTTGAGCAGCGCCGTGGTTTCCATGCAATCGCGGTGATAGGGGTCGCCCTGCTCTATCGTGCGGCGAGGCAAGCCATGAAAGCTGAGCAATAAGCGTTGCGGCTTGCCATGCAGGCCCCAGTACTGAAGCGCTTGTTGTGCCAGCGCATCGATATAAGCCACATTGTCATGATAGCGCTTTATAAATCGCAATTCTGGCTGATTACGCAGTTTTGCCGCATAGGCATTCACACAGTCAACCGCGGTGGCCGTGGTGCTGGCCGCGTATTGGGGATACATGGGCACAACGAGTATCCGCTCACAGCCGGCCGCGCGTAGCTTTTCCATGGCACTGGCAATAGACGGATTGCCGTAGCGCATACCCAGCTCGACATGGGCCCGTACCCCATCAGCCGTCAGATGCTGCTGCACCCCCTGCGCCTGAGCCCGACTCCATACCAAAAGCGGCGAGCCCTGCTCAAGCCAGATTTCTTTATATTTCGGCGCCAAGGCCTGTGGCCGCCGCGTAAGAATAAAACCGCGCAAGATGACTTGCCAAACCCACTGAGGAATCTCGATCACCCTGGGATCCGACAGAAACTCGGCCAGATAACGGCGTATTGCTCCCGCAGTAGGCTCATCAGGCGTGCCCAGATTGATCAGCAGTACGCCGAGGGGACTACTACCGCGCAATGGCGGATTACTGCTCAAAGCATGCGGATCAATTGGCTCAGGCAAAAAACGCGAGGCAAACAGCTTGGTCATTGATTATGAAACTCGTTTTTAAATTCAGTGCTGCTTATGGCTAAGCGCGTTGGAGAGCAGACGGGCGGTGATATCGACAATGGGTATGACCCGTTCGTATGCCATCCGCGAAGGGCCGATAACCCCCAGCGTTCCCACAACGGTCCCGTCTACGCCGTAGGGAGCCGTGATCACCGAGACATCGTCAACAGGCATCAGTTGCGAATCGCCGCCAATATAGAT
The DNA here is from genome assembly GCF_040393045.1 of Pollutimonas bauzanensis. Taxonomy (GTDB): domain Bacteria; phylum Pseudomonadota; class Gammaproteobacteria; order Burkholderiales; family Burkholderiaceae_B; genus Pollutimonas; species Pollutimonas bauzanensis_A. Next base: position 5,285 of record NZ_JBEBUX010000162.1, read on the forward strand.
CTGCACACCTTGCGCGCGGCTGGATACATCCAATAACTGTAACAAATCCGTTTTCTTTTCAAATAACGAAAACATACGGCGCAAGCGATCCATGTCGGAAGTCATTTCGGAAATATCGAGCAGCTTGCTCTCGCCTGAAATAACCAGCGAATCGTCGGAATCAGCGGATGCCGTTCCCGCTTCGACGGCGGCTTGCATCAGACGGGAGATATCGGCCTGCAGCGACGACAGCTCGTCGGCAATGGCAACACGAACTTGCTGGAAAGACATGCCAGCGAAATGCTGATTGAAAAAATTGCTGGCTTCCAACAGCTCCTGTTCAAGATAGTCGCGCGACACGAAAAGAATCCGATTCTGCACATCGCCATCCGGCGTAACGATAATTAACAACACACGCTTGTCGGACAAGCGTATAAATTCGATCTGGCGAAAGATTTGCGCCCGCTTGGGTGCCAGCACCACGCCGGCAAACTGCGACAAATTCGACAACAGCGCTGCTGCGGCGGTCACTGCCCTGCCTGGCTCGGCCGCCGGAAGCATCTGGCGGATGTGGCTGGGCGGCAGGACTTCGAAGCGCTGCACGGCCAGGAGCCGGTCGACAAACAGGCGATACCCTTTGGGCGTCGGTATGCGGCCAGCCGAAGTATGCGGGCTGTGAATAAGCCCCAAGTCCTCGAGCTCGGCCATGACATTGCGGATCGTTGCGGGCGATAAATCAAACATTTGCGACAGCGTGCGGGAGCCCACTGGCTGTCCATCAGCAATGTAGCGTTCTATGAGCGCCTTTAAAAGCGCGTTGGCTCGATCATCCATGACCATATTCAGGCAATTTTTCAACCACTGGTTTTTCTACCTACAGCCATATAGGCCGTAGGGACCATATAATCAATTAGTCCCTATTATTCCATCAAACAACAAGGTATTTACCTTATGCACTTTAAAACCGTTGCGCTTATCGGCAGGTATCAAGACAGTGGCCTGGATGCCCCTTTGCGCAAATTGGCCGCAACTCTGCAAGCGGCCGGCTGCAAAGTGTTGATAGAAGCCGATACCGCCAAAAACACCGGCATCACCGAACACGACGCTGCCAGCTACAAAGAGATAGGCGAACAAGCCGACCTGGCCGTTGTCATGGGCGGCGACGGCACCATGCTGGGCGCCGCGCGCCAGTTAGCCTGCAGCCACGTACCGCTTATTGGCATCAACCATGGCAGGCTGGGTTTTATCACTGACATCCCCCTGCATACCGCCAATGATGCGTTGGCCAGCGTCATCAACGGCAACTTTGAAACCGAAGAGCGCGTATTGCTTGAAGGCAATGTCGTGCGCGATGGCGAAACCCTGTTCTCTGGCGTCGCACTAAACGACGTTGTTCTTAACCGCGCCGGCCGAGGCGGCATGATAGACGTTCGCGTCGAACTGGACGGCGTGTTCATGTACAGCCAGCGCGCCGACGGCCTAATTGTAGCTACCCCCACAGGGTCCACAGCATACTCGCTATCTGCCAATGGCCCTATCGTACACCCCAACCTGAGCGCCATCCTGCTGGTGCCGGTAGCTCCGCAAACGCTGTCCAACCGCCCCATTGTCCTGCCCGACAGCGGTACGCTAAGCCTTACCATCACGGCCTTGGGTCGGGTCGAGTCGGGCGCCAGCGTGCACTTCGACATGCAAACTTGGTCAGACTGCCAGGCCGGCGACTGTATCAACGTGCGCCGGGCGAAAAACACGATCCGTTTCATTCATCCTACCGGCTACAGCATTTTTTCGACATTGCGCCGAAAACTGTACTGGAATCATATGCCACAAACCTCGGACGAGGACGAATAAAACATGCTGCGTACCTTGCATATACGCGATTTTGTCATTGTCGACCAGGCGGAAATACTGTTTGAAACCGGATTCACGGTCTTCTCCGGGGAAACGGGCGCCGGCAAGTCCATACTCATTGACGCGTTGTCCCTGGCCCTGGGGGCCAGGGGCGATACCACCGTGCTGCGCGAAGGCGCCAGGCGCACCGATATCTCAGCCGTGTTCGATCCCCCTGAGTCTCTGCACCCCTGGCTCCAGGAGCGCGAATTCGATATCGACGACGCCCTGGTATTGCGACGGGTCATCGACAACCAGGGTCGCAGCCGCGCTTTTATCAACGGTGTACCGGCTACGCTGGCGCAACTGCGCGACCTTGGCGAACAACTGGTCGATATTCACGGCCAGCATGCCCACCAAAGCCTGCTGAAAACCGCCAGCCAGCGCGACTTGCTTGACGCTCAAGGCGGGTACCTGCCGCTAGCCAGGCAGGTGCAGCAGGCTTGGCAGCAATGGCAGCACGCAGAAAAAACCTTGGCCGCGGCACAGCAAAATGCCGCAGTACTGCAAGAAGAACGCGAGCGGCTTGAATGGCAGCTGTCCGAGCTAGACCGCCTGGCCCTTAAAGAAGGCGAATGGGACGCCATCACCAACGATCACAATCGCCTGGCGCACGCACAGGCCTTGCTTGATGGCGCTACCCAGGCCATGGCAGCCTTAAGCGAAGACGAAGGCTCCGCGCAACACGCCTTAGGCACAGCATCCCATCAAATTCGTCAATTGCTGCGGCACGACACACAACTGCAGGGCGTTTACGAAACCATTGAATCTGCTCGCATCGCCAGTTCCGAAGCGGTATCGGACCTGAACAGCTACCTGGACAAACTCGAACTCGACCCTGCCGGCCTCGAACGTGCCGAACAGCGTCTGTCCGCTGTTTTCGACATGGCCCGGAAATTCAAGGTCGAACCGCCCGAGCTACCCGCGCTGCATCAATCCTGGAGCAAGCAACTTGCCGACAGCCAGAACGCAGGCAATATCGAAGCCTTGGCAAAGGTGGCCCAAGAGACTGCAGGCCAGTATCAAGCCGTCGCCGCGCAGCTAAGCCAGGCACGCCAGACAACCAGCCGGAAACTGACAGAACAAGTCACCGACGCCATGCAAACCCTGGCCATGAAAGGCGGGGTATTCGACGTCCGGCTGACTCCTGGCGAACCCTCCGCGCATGGCAACGAAAGTGTTGAGTTCCTGGTGGCAGGCCACGCTGGCACACGGCCCAAGCCGCTTGCCAAAGTCGCATCCGGCGGCGAGTTAGCCCGCATATCGCTAGCCTTGTCAGTCATCGCCAGCCAGGCGGCGCGTGTACCCACGCTAATTTTCGATGAAGTCGACACTGGGGTGGGCGGGGCCGTGGCGGAAGTTGTCGGACGGCTACTGCGCAAGCTGGGCGAACGGCACCAAGTTCTGTGCGTTACCCATTTACCGCAAGTTGCAGCGCGAGGGTCGCAGCACTACGAAGTCAAGAAATCAACTTCGGGCTCGAGCACCTTGTCGGTTATCGAAGCTCTCGACGAACATGGGCGCGTAAACGAAGTGGCACGCATGCTGGGAGGTTTGAAAATTACAGATACAACACGCCAGCATGCCCGCGAAATGCTGTTGGCGGGATAAAGCCGAGTCC
>NZ_JBEBUX010000163.1:0-8735 GCF_040393045.1 Pollutimonas bauzanensis
TTATCCTGCTCTTTACTGCTTATCTTTTCTAGCCGCGCTGCAATAACCACGCAAGAAGAAAACATTAGATAATAACGCGTGCCACCCCCGCCAGTCAAACCGTACAAGCAAATACTCTACTATGCGTCTTATCCTTGCATCAAGTTCCCGCTACCGCCAAGAAATGCTGGAGCGCCTGGGCATCCCTTTCATCGCCATATCGCCAGATATCGACGAAAGCCCGCTGCCCGGCGAGAGCCCAACTGCCCTGGCATTGCGGCTATCATTGGCCAAGGCGCAGGCGATCATTCCCGCCCACCCAGGAGCACTGGTGATTGGATCCGATCAGGTCGCCACCATTCATGGCGAGCCTATCGGCAAGCCAGGCGGTTTCGAGCGAGCCCAGGCCCAGCTCGAACAACTGAGCGGCCAAACCGTAGAATTCCACAGCGCTTTGTGCGTCAGCAATGGCCAGCGCCACGAGACGGCTGATATTGTCACACTATGCCGATTCCGGCACTTGACCACGGACGAGATCACTGCCTATCTGCATCGAGAACAACCTTACGACACCGCGGGCAGCGCCAAGGCCGAAGGACTGGGCATTGCCCTGATGGAAAGCATGCAATCCGACGATCCCACCGCCATTATCGGCCTGCCCCTTATCGCATTAAGCCGGATGTTGCGCTCTTTCGGCATCAATCCGCTAACCCATTCAAATCCATTGAACTCTTAATTCTGGAGCAGCAGTGAAATCAGCTGGAACTTTACATTTAATCCCCGTAGGCATGGGCGAGGCCGCCCCCGAACTATGGTTGCCGAACGCCGTCCGAGAGCTTGCCGGGCGGCTCACTACCTATATTGCTGAAAATGCGAAAACGGCACGCGCCTTTCTCAAACTGATAGGCACGGCAGGCCCGTTGCAAGAAATTACCATCCATACACTGGATAACAAGGTCAATGCGCAACAAATGCGGGATTGGCTCACGCCCTTGCTCGAAGGCGGGGAAATTGGACTCGTATCGGAAGCCGGCTGCCCCGCAGTGGCCGACCCGGGCGCCAAGGTAGTGGCTGTCGCACACAGCATGGGAATACGCGTCATACCTTGGGTAGGCCCCTCGTCCATCCTGCTAAGCCTGATGGCCAGCGGACTGGATGGTCAGCGCTTCGCTTTTCACGGCTATGCCCCGGTCGAGCCAACGGCGCGCGCCAAGCAACTAAAAGCCTGGGAAATCGAGTCGCAAAAACATGAACAAACCCAAATTCTGATCGAAACCCCCTACCGTAACGAGGCCATGTTCGAAGCGCTGAAGCTCGCCCTCAAAGGCAATACCCGGCTTTGCATTGCCCGATCTCTGACTACGAACGATGAGCTGGTACAGACACGCACAATCGCCGAGTGGAAAACCCGCCCCGCCCCCGACCTTGCAAAGAAACCCACCATTTTCCTGTTTTTGGCCGGGCACTGATCGCATGCACGGCAAGCATATCGTCGCCGCCGCCCTGCTATTGGTCTTAGCGGCCTGCGGCACCTATCAACCAGAGGGGTTGCAGATCGACCGCAGCATCCAGGCCAAAAGCCAGAACAGCCGAATCGAATTCATCGTGCTGCACTACACCTCAACGGGGAATGAAGCCTCGTTAAAAATATTGTCAGAACAAAACGTAAGCAGCCACTACCTGATCACTAACGACCCCGTACCGCGCATTTATCAGCTCGTCGACGAAAATCGCAGGGCCTGGCATGCAGGCATCAGCGAGTGGTTCGGCCGCACCGACATGAATGCGGGCTCCATAGGCATAGAAATCGTCAACCAGGGCCGCAACGGCAATAGCTGGGAGCCATACCCCCCGGCTCAAATCGCTGCTGTCACCGCCCTGATCCAGGACATCGTCAGCCGCCATCAGATCAAAGCCCTGAATATTGTCGGGCACAGCGATATCGCGCCGCAGCGCAAGATTGATCCGGGTCCGTTATTTCCGTGGAAGGAACTTGCCCAGAAAGGTATTGGGCGTTGGTACAACGATGCCAAGGCGCAAGAATACGCGCAAGAATTCCTACGAAATGGATTGCCGGACATAGCCTGGATGCAAAAGGAACTAGCGCGGGCGGGCTATAAGGTGCCACGTAACGGTGTGTTGGACAAGGGCACCAGAAACGTCATCACCGCATTCCAGATGCATTACCGGCCTGCCCTTTACGACGGCCAGCCAGATGCCGAAACCCTTGCCATACTAAAAGCCCTGCCCTGACAACACGCGGCGTTATCAGACATAACGCCGCCGCACGAAATAACCTACCCGCACCAATAGCAGCACCGTAAGAATCACCCCATAGACATAGGGCTCGAAAAAGTCGTTCTTCCCCGCCCGCACCAGCCAGAAATGCCATACCGACAGCGCCGCGATGGCGTAAACAGTACGGTGCAAATGCTGCCAGTAATGCCCCATGCGTCGTATCCACCCGCGCGTAGACGTGCATGCCAGCGCGACCATAGGCACGAAAGCGATCATCCCCACCGTAATAAATGTTCGCTGAACAACGTCATCCCACATTGACGCAAACGACCAGCCGCGCTCCCAAAAAGCCCAGCCCAATAAGTGCAAGCAGGTATAAAAAAAGGCGAAGAGTCCCAGCATTCGGCGCAAGCGAACCAGGGCAGGTTGACCAAGGATACGGCGAACAGGGGTAATCGCCAGCGTCAAACACAAGACAACCAACGCCCAGATTCCCGATGAGCGAATCAGAAACTCGGCGGGATTGGCTCCTAAACCCTCATTGAACCCTAACCAAACCCAGCGAAAAGCGGGATACAGGGCTAACAAGAATACCCAAGGCTTGATGCGCGCGATTTGCGCCGCCGTCCAATTGGATTTCAATAGTTTTTCCTAAGATCCATTCCCGTATAAAGCGATGCCACCTGATCTGCGTACCCATTGAACATCAGGGTATCGACCCGCGGCGCAAAAATCCCGTCGCCTATTCTGCGTTCCGTAGCCTGGCTCCAGCGGGGATGCGGCACATCAGGGTTCACATTTGCGTAGAAACCATATTCATTCGATGCAATTTTTACCCAACTGGTAACTGGCATCTTTTCAAGCAAACGAATCTTTACTATAGATTTTCCCGATTTGAAGCCGTACTTCCAGGGAATGGCCACGCGCATAGGCGCGCCGTTCTGGTTAGGCAATACCTTGCCGTATACGCCAAACACCAGCATAGTCAGAGGATGCATGGCCTCATCAATGCGCAAGCCTTCCACATAAGGCCAGTCGATAATGCGATCGCCCAACCCCGGCATATTGTCGGGCTGGACTGCGGTAACAAACTCTACATACTTAGCCTTACTGGTCGGCTCGACCTGCTTTAGCAGAGTAGCCAGAGAATATCCGCTCCAGGGGATCACCATGGACCACGCTTCCACACAGCGCAACCGGTAAATTCGCTCTTCAAGGCTGGCCAGCTTAAGCAAATCGTCAATATCGAATGTGCGAGGCTTGGCGACCTCGCCTTCTATGCTGACAGTCCACGGCCTGGTCTGCATTTTTCCGGCATAGTCCAGCGGATCGGTCTTGCCTGTGCCGAACTCGTAGAAATTATTATAAGAACTGACATCTTTTTCGGAAGTCAGCTTGTTGCTTAACCAGTATTGTGGATTAGGCTGGGCCGGCAATGCCGAACTTTGCTGGCCGGCGGCCCAGGCGGACAGGTCCGGAACCAGACCACCCGCACCCAGCGCCGCAACCCCTGCGCCGGCCTGCAGCAACCACTTTCTGCGCGACAGCCAAACGGCTTCAGGCGTAATTTCAGATGGCGCAATATACGGAATTTTGATTTTAGACATGACCGCCCTTTAGCTTCGCGTTACCGGATCGGCACAATTGCCCCTCGAACAAGGGGCCTTAGCGCGTCAACTGTGTAGTAAGACGGCAGTTCGACACGAGAAGTTCCGTGCGAACCTGGAACATCACACCCTATCCAGCAGCCACGCCTGCATTTCACTTACGCTGGAAACCATTACCGTAGGCGCGGCCTCGATCAAGGTACGCTGATCATGCGCCCCATAAGTAACGGCCATGCTATCCATTCCGGCGCTAGTCGCCATTTGTATATCGTGCGATGTGTCGCCGACCATCAATACTTGCTCTGGGCGCAGGCTGAGCTCTTCCATGATTTCCAGCAACATGCCAGGGTGCGGCTTACCAAAAGATTCATCAGCGCAGCGTGTCGCATCAAAATGGCTTAGCAGTTGCGTAGTGCCCAATACCCTGTCCAGGCCCACGCGGCTTTTACCGGTGGCTACACCCAGCACTACTTGGCGCTCCCGCAGCACCTCCAACAACTCTAGAATGCCGTCAAACAGCTTGATTTCGGGATCACGCTGTAAAAAATGAAAACGATAGCGCTCAAGAAAAAGCGGCATACGGTCGGCGGTTAACGTAGGAACGCAGTGATATAGAGCGCTTTCCAGGGAAAGCCCAATTACCCAGCTAGCCGTACTGGCGTCGGGAACGGGAAGCTCGACATCGGCGCAGGCGGACTGGATTGCTGCCACGATGGAATGTGTCGAATCCATAACCGTGCCGTCCCAGTCGAAAACCACAGCGTCATAGCGTTTCACGAATTGTGCTCCAGATAGTCAAGAATATGTGTACATGCAGGCGGCAGTGGCGCTAACAGCACCATAGGCTCGCCCGTCAGGGGATGGGGAAGCTCCAGCCGGCACGCATGCAAGAACATGCGGCCAAACCCCAATCGGGCGAATCGCGCCCGTACATCGTCGGACCCGTACTTGTCATCACCCACGATAGGATAGCCGCCCGATGCCAAATGCACACGTATCTGGTGCGTACGGCCCGTACGCAGTTCGGCACCCACCAGGCTATAGCGGCCATAGCGCTTTTGCAGCGTAATAATGGTATGCGCCGCTTTACCTTGTGCATCCACCTTGACCCGTCGCTCGCCGGAGGCGGTCAGCCATTTGAGCAAAGGCTGGCGCATATGCTGCTTGTCATTCACCCAGTCGCCGACAACCAGCGCCTGGTAGTGCTTACGCCCGCCGCCCTCGCGCATCATGTCGTGCAATGCCAGCAAGGCCTTGCGTTTCTTTGCGATCAGCAACAGTCCCGAGGTTTCCCGATCCAGGCGATGAGCGAGCTCAAGGAAAGCCGCGTCGGGGCGAGCGGCGCGCAATTGCTCGATAACGCCAAACGATACGCCACTGCCGCCATGCACGGCGACGCCAGCTGGCTTGTCAATGACAATAAGCGCTTCATCTTCAAACACGATAGGAAACACTGCCGGCGGCACTACCCTGGCTTCATCGGGCTTGGGCAGCCGTAAGGGTGGCACCCGCACGGTGTCACCCTCTTCGAGCCGGTAGTCCGCAGAGATGCGGCCCTTATTGACCCGCACTTCGCCGCCGCGTATGGCCTTGTACAAATGGCTTTTTGGCACGCCTTTGCACAGACGTAATAAAAAATTGTCGATGCGCTGGCCGGCCTGCTCGGCGCCAATTTCAACAAAACGTACACTAGGAGCAGGGTTTTCGGTAATAACTGTTTTGCGCATAGGGAAAAGCGGCATATAATCGCGTCAGCCTATAGAAGCTGAAAAAAACCGCCAAACGTAGAGATGCAAGGGATGCGTCTCCGTTGGACGAACAAGGCCCATATTGTACTGCCTGCCTTTCAGCTTCTGGGTCATTTGGTCGCCGGGGCAAGCCCGATCTTGAAAATAGTTGTGTGGCATAGCGCCCGCTGTTCATCCAGATCTACTGCCAACCGCGTGCGGCTCTGAATCTCTTGCGAAGTTTGTCATACGTTTAATGCACCAGCCGCGAACTAACAACCGCGACTGCCGTTCCCAGCAATTTTTTTGTCAACCACTATAGTGAATCTGACCTCCCTGCTGACTGAACTGCGTACCTACAGGTCCGCTGTGCCTTCCTGACACAAGGTGGGCATTGCCGACGCAGTCAGCAAGCCCCCGCTGCAGATTTAGCGCCTCACACCGAACGACCCGCGGTCGTGCGCCGATTTACGGTGCGCCATGACTACGGAGAAATACACTCATGAAACGAATGTTGTTCAATGCAACGCATCAAGAAGAACTACGCGTTGCGATTGTCGACGGTCAGAAGCTCATTGACCTCGATATCGAAACGGCCGGCCGCGAACAGCGCAAAGGCAATATCTACAAAGGCGTAATCACCCGCATCGAACCTGGCCTCGAAGCCTGCTTCGTCAGCTACGGCGAAGACCGTCACGGCTTCTTGCCGTTCAAGGAAGTGGCCCGGACCTATTTCAAAGAAGGCGTTGATGTACGCACTGCGCGTATCCAGGAGGCCCTCGCCGAAGGCCAGGAACTGATCATCCAGGTTGAAAAAGAAGAGCGCGGCAACAAGGGCGCAGCCCTGACCACGTTCATCTCCCTGGCAGGCCGCTACTTGGTGCTGATGCCTAATAACCCACGTGGCGGCGGTGTTTCGCGCAGGGTCGAAGGCGAAGACCGCCAGGAACTGCGTGAAACCATGGACCAACTGGATATTCCAGCTGGCATGAGCATCATCGCACGCACCGCCGGTATAGGCCGCAACGTCGAAGAGCTGCAGTGGGACCTGTCCTATCTAATGCAGCTTTGGAATGCAATCGACGCGGCCGCCCGTGAAAACAAGGCGCCCATCCTGATCTACCTGGAGTCGAGCCTGGTCATCCGCGCCATCCGCGACTACTACTCGCCCGAAATCGGCGAAATCCTGATCGACACCGACGATATCTACGAGCAAGCCACCGCTTTCATGAGCGTTGTCATGCCCGACAATGTCCAGCGCGTCAAAATGTACCGCGACGACGTACCCCTGTTTTCGCGTTTCCAAATCGAACACCAGATCGAAACCGCCTACTCGCGCACCGTCCAGTTGCCATCGGGAGGCTCAGTCGTCATCGATCATACCGAAGCCCTGGTTGCCGTAGACGTGAACTCGGCGCGCTCAACGCGCGGTTCCGACATTGAAGAAACCGCGACGCGCACGAACCTGGAAGCCGCCGACGAAGTAGCCCGTCAGTTACGCCTGCGCGACCTTGGCGGCCTGATCGTGATCGACTTCATCGATATGGAAGAAAACAAAAACCAGCGCGCCGTAGAGCAACGCTTGCGCGATGCCCTCCATTTTGACCGCGCCCGAGTGCAAATGGGCAAGATTTCACGTTTCGGTCTTATGGAACTATCGCGTCAGCGCCTGCGTCCTGCCCTGAACGAAGGCTCGCATATCACCTGCCCACGCTGCAACGGAACCGGCGTTGTACGCGATGCCGAATCCAGCGCCCTTCACGTTCTGCGTCTTCTGCAAGAAGAGGCCATGAAGGAAGGCACAGCTGCGCTGCACGCTCAAGTCCCGGTAGACGTCGCCACCTTCTTGCTTAACGAGAAGCGCGCCGACATCACCAAGATTGAGTCGCGCCTGAAGATCAACCTGGTTCTGATTCCCAACAAGAACCTGGAAACACCGCATCATCATATCGAGCGGTTGCGTCACGACGATCCGCGACTGGAAGAAATCAAGACCAGTTTCGATCTGGTTACTCAGCCTGAGCCGCAACTTACCTGGGCACCCAACAAAGAGCAAGAAGCCAAGACTCGGCCTGAAGCACTGGTCAAGGGCATAACGCCTTCGCAACCCGCTCCTGTTTCACCTAATGCCCCTGCGCGCGCTGCTGCCAAACCCGCTACCCAGGGAAGCAGCCTGATCAGACGCCTGATCAACTGGTTGACTGGCGCCAGCACAGCAGCACCCAAGCCGCCTGTCGCTGAAGCAGCCAAACCCCAGCACGCCGGCCGCAACAAGAATAGCCGCCATAACGAGCAGCGCCGAGAACGCGGACAAGGTGATCGTAATCGCCCACGCCGTGGTGAACGTCGTCAAGATGCCGTCGAAGATAAGTCCAGCGAAGCCTCGGCCCCAGCTGCCAGAACGCGCCGTCAGTCCGCAGTCCAGGAAACGGCTGCTGTCTCCGAGCAACGTGCCGCTGGTATTGCGGTAACACCGGCAGTTGCATCGCCGGCCGATGGCAGCGAATCGGCAAGCTCCGGCCGCAATAGCCGCAGCCGCCGCGGACGCGGACGCAATCGTCGCGACGAGAACGCAAGCGAAACCGTTGAACTCGACAACAATGACCTGCCCTTGACCGCAGCGGCGGAAGTATCGGCCTCAGCAGTTGCCGACGAAGCCTCTGATCAGCAAAAAACGGCTGTCGACGGCTCCATAGACCAGGCCTCCGACAACGACCAGCTTGATCCAGAGCGCAAGCGCCGTCGTCGTCGCAGCCGTCGTGGTCGCCGCAGCACAGAAACCGGCACTGAAACCAGCGCCGCGCAAGACAGCGAAAGCGATACTACAGAAGAAGGTCAGGCATTCGTTTCCCACGAAACGCCAGCCTTTAACCCACAGGTATTGCCAGCTATTGCGACAGCCCAAGGCGGGTTTTCCGAAGCCGTCCCGACGCCTGTAGAAGCTGCCCCTGTTCTTGCTCCTGCTCCTGTTGTTGTGGAAACTGCCCCGGCCGTAGCTACTGCGCCTGCTGAAGCTGTTATCGCTCCTGTTGCCGACGTAGCGCCCGCTGTAGAAGCGGCACCAGTCGCAGCAACTCAGGAACTGCCGGTTCAAGCCGAGCCTGCCACTCAGCCGGTAGAAGTGGAAGCTGCTACGACTGAAGCACCTGCCGAAACAACGCCCGTCGAAACAGCTCCTGTTGAA
>NZ_JBEBUX010000164.1:0-8229 GCF_040393045.1 Pollutimonas bauzanensis
CACGACCCCTTGGTTCGTAGCCAAGTACTCTATCCAACTGAGCTACAGCCGCTGTGAAAGAGGCGTAACTATAACATAAAATTTTCTTCCACGCCGGGCGAGCCTGCGCTCCGATATAGAAACCTGGCGCCACCAGCCTAAAATGCAGACTGTCGCAACACAGAGAGATACCGCATGAACACCCCGCCAGCTGCCTTTTCTTATGACTATCTTCGTATCGAAGCCGTTATTGCAGGACTCGTCCCCGCATGGCGAACAGCAGGCTTTGACGCTGTAGTGGCCATCGCCCGGGGCGGCTTGGTGCCCGGCACCCTGGTATCCACCGGACTGGATCTGCCCTTGTATGCTTTGCAGTATTCCCGTGAAAACAGGGACGTATCCTGGTACACGGTCAATCAGCCCGCCGGCCCTTGCCGAATTCTTCTGGTTGAAGATATTGCCGGACGCGGCACAACGCTGTCCGACAGTATCGCCTTTCTGCAGGCGCTAGGTCATGAACTGACCGTTTTTACCCTGGCATACGATGCGCAATCCCGCGTCACACCAGACTATGGGCTTAATATCCCCGACGGCTATCGGGCCTGGTTTCCATGGGAAAGAGAATCGATTACTCCGGCGTTCGACGCCACGCATAATCGTCCTGGCCAACCGGAATACAACTATGCATCGTGGGCAATAGATCTGGACGGCATATTGCTAATGGACTTGCCTGAAGACGAATACGCCCAGGCATTACAAGAAACCCTGGCGCGCCGCGATCAGCTGCTGCCCAATAAAAACCTGCCGCAAGTGGATCTGGCCAATGTCACGATCATTACCGGCCGCCCCGAACAAGACAGGTTACGCACCCAGGCCTGGCTGGATCAGCATGGCTTTCATGGCCCGCTCATCATGCGCGACGAGGCTCGCCACACGCCCGAACAAACCGCAGCACACAAGGCCGAAGCCATTCTGTCCAGATGCCACACCCATTTCATCGAAAGCGATCCGATTCAAGCCCTGGATATCGCTTGCCGCACTCAGGTCGCGCGCGTAATGTGGTGGAACGGCTACAAAGCACTTATGGTATTCGCCAACGAGGTAAGCCACCTGCAAATGGCATGATGCGCATCGCAACGTGTCGCGGACGGCGGAAATTGCGCGGACATACGCAAACCAGCATTATCAGCCTGGGAAATTTTAGTTAAGATGTTTTACTTGTAAAAATACCGGCCGGGCTTAGCCTGCGCCCTACCAATAAATTCAGGAGACACTTCTTGTCCACCGCATCCAAAATCACCTGCGTTGAAGACTTTCGCCAATTGGCCGAACGCCGGGTTCCCAGAATGTTCTATGACTATGCCGACTCCGGCTCCTGGACCGAGGGAACCTATCGCTCGAATGTCACGGACTTTGAAAAACTGAAATTCCGCCAGCGCGTTGCCGTGGACATTGAAACGCGTTCGCTGCGCACGTCAATGATAGGAATCGATGTTGCCATGCCTGTCGCCATCGCGCCTACAGGACTGACCGGCATGCAGCATGCCGACGGTGAAATCCTGGGTGCCAAGGCCGCCGAAAAATTCGGCATTCCCTTCACGCTGTCCACCATGAGCATCTGCTCTATCGAAGACGTCGCCGCCCATACGCACAAGCCATTCTGGTTCCAATTGTATGTAATGCGCGACCGTGACTTCATCGAGCGCCTGATTGACCGTGCCAAGGCGGCAAACTGCTCGGCCCTGGTGCTGACCCTGGATTTGCAGGTGCTGGGCCAACGCCACAAAGATATCAAGAACGGCTTGTCCACCCCGCCGCGCCCTACCTTGGCCAACCTGATCAATCTCGCTACCAAGCCACGCTGGTGCATGAACATGTTAGGCACCAAGCGCCGTAGTTTCGGCAATATCGTGGGCCATGCCAAAGGGGTGGGCGACCTGTCTTCACTGTCGTCCTGGACCGCCGAACAATTCGACCCCGCATTAAGCTGGAAAGATCTTGAATGGATCAAGAAACGCTGGGGCGGCAAGATTATCCTGAAAGGCATCATGGACGCTGAAGACGCCCGTCTGGCGGTAGAAACCGGAGCTGACGCCATTGTTGTGTCCAACCACGGCGGCCGCCAGCTCGATGGCGCGCCCTCCTCCATATCCGCGCTGCCTGGCATCGCTCATGCCGTAGGCAAGGAAATCGAGGTCTGGATGGATGGCGGCATCCGGTCTGGCCAAGACGTTCTGAAAGCAGTAGCGCTAGGCGCCAAAGGAACGATGATAGGCAGGCCATTCTTGTACTCGCTGGGCGCCATGGGCGAAGCAGGCGTGACCCGCTGCCTGGAAATAATAGCTAATGAACTGGACATCACCATGGGGTTTTGCGGTCGTACCGATATTCACGATATCGACAGATCGATATTGCTGAATGGCGATGTCTTTGACCGCCCTTAAGGCTGCCGCCATATTGTAGGGTCCGCGAAGAAGACGCTATGGTCTCTGTCGCCCATCGGGGTTGACTAGATCTGGCGTTAGGCGGGCCCGATTCGGCTCTATTGCCGTCAGCGGATCCACCGCGCGCATGGTTTGCAGACACCGGCGTGCAAGGTGCTGATATTGTCGTGTTCCGTAAGATTTTCCGGCAATTTCAGCGTCGCTTAATTCGCGCAACACGTGAGCCGGTGCACCCACCGCCAGACTGCGTGGCGGAATAACGAGACCTCTTTTCACAAACGCCATCGCCGCCACAACGCTGGATTCCCCCACGACGGCCTGGTCCATGACCACGGCGTTCATGCCTACCATGGCATTGCGTTCGATGGTGCAGCCATGCAGCACGGCCCCGTGCCCGATATGCCCATCGACCTCGATCACGGTATCATTTTCGCCCACACCATGAATGACGCAGGTGTCCTGGACATTTGACCCTTCCTTAAGAACGATGCGCCCGAAATCGCCGCGCAAGCTGGCCAATGGGCCAATATACACGCCCGGCCCCACGATGACATCGCCGATCAATACCGCGGTCGGATGCACATAAGCGCTGGGGTCGACAACGGGCGTAATCCCGTCGATGGCATAGACTTTAAACATGAGGGCTGGTCTCCGGGAGTGTTATTGCTTATGGATGCATCAAACAACTGCCCAATTTACCAGCCCTCAAGTCTGCTCCACAAGCCCGCCCTCTTGACGAGACCTCATGGAGCTTATTTCACACAACACTTAGGCCGCAACATAAGCGTTAGGGTGGGACGAGGCATAGTCAAACAACTCAGCCTTGACTTCGGCGCGTGTCTTGGAGCTGCTCGTTCCGGCGGTTAGCGGATAGGCTTGTTCCCCTATGCTGACTTGCCCTGCAGCAATCGCGGCCGACAACTCTGCCTGCACTTGTGCGCGGTCTTTCGTATTGGCAGTACTAATTGCAACTGGGTAAGCCTGCTCACCATCGCTCATCAAACCCGCTCCTCGAGCTTGCTGCATGTCAGCGATAACCTCGGCACGAGTCGGGGTGGACGAGTCAGCAGCGTATGCTGCGCCGGTAAATACAGTTGCAGAAATCATCAATGCGCTAACTAAGGTTTTCATGGTAAATCCTATAATCAAAAATGAAGAAAAATCGAAATGGCTTGGTGCTGTGTTTGCCACCGTTGCCATGTAAGTGATTTCGATGGGTTCAGTATGCGGTGATTCGACACTGGGATAAACCCTGATTTATTACATTCATATTTCCATTTATATAAACAATAGCCACTTCCTATAGGATAATAGACACAGACTATTGATGAATTTGGAATAAACAATGACCCCATCGCTGGACAACATTGCGCTTTTTGTTGAGGTCGCCAAAACAGGGAGCTTTACCCGCGCGGCACAGGCGCTAAACATGCCGACCTCTACCTTGTCGCGTCGGATAAGCGAAATGGAACGTGATATCGGCGTGCTTTTGCTCAAACGTAGTACACGCAAGGTTGGACTAACCGAAGCGGGCTCGGTTTACTTTGAGCGATGCCAGCGGCTAGTCGTCGAAGCACAAATGGCCCACGAAGAACTGCTCGGGCTTACCCAACGTCCCAAGGGACGGCTACGCATTTCAATGCCCAGCAGCTTTGCAATGATGTACATGCCATTTATCATGCGCGACTTCAGCCAGCAGTTTCCGGAAATTGATTGCGAATATGACTTGGGCATACAAGCTGTCGACCTTCTGGCTGACCCATTCGATGTGGTAATACGCTATGGCTCCCAAACGGATTCAGGCGTTATTTCACGCCAACTCGGCAGTGCGCGGCTGGGGCTTTATGCATCGTCTGAATATCTTGCTCGGCATGGAACACCAACGACCCCTGCTCACTTACAAGAGCACAAATGCCTGCGCTCATCGGGAAGCAGTGTCGATTCCATTTGGGAGCTATCCTCGGTCGACAAGACTGAAAGCGTCACTGTCAGCGGGCCTTTGTCCGTCAATAATGTTGCGATGCTTAGTCGCATGGCAACGCTGGGCCTGGGCATAGTGCCGATGTCGGACGCCAAGTGCCCCACTCTTGCCACTGCAGGCTCTTTGGTTCGCATACTGCCGGAATGGAGCTTTGCCCCCATCCCCCTGCTTGCACTGTTTCCCTCGCGCCTGATGCCTGCCAAGGCCCGCGTATTTATTGAGTTCTTGATAACTCGGCTGGATACGGTTTTGTAAACGCTTAGCGCCAACGTATCTTTTTACTTGAGGCGGCAACCACGTCATCAAAACAGCGTTAATTGGGGCTGGGGTTCGGACGGGCGTCGAAAAAGATCCGTAGTCAATGCATGTCGAGTCTGGCTTAAGCCTGCTTTCGAACATGCCCTTCTGAACCTTTGCTCAAGAAGATCGGCGAAAACGCCTGCGCCTCTCATCCTGGTCCTGAAATCGGCATCGTATACTTTGCCGCCACGCATTTCCTTTACCTGGTTCATAACGTGGGCCTCTTTTAGAGGGTAGTGTTCGGCCAGCCATTCACGAAACAACTCCGCAATTTCGAGCGGCAAGCGCAATAAGACATAGGCGGCATTTATCGCCCCTGCGTCTTTCGCGGTGAACAGAATTTTTTCCAGATCGTGATCCGTCAACGCAGGGATAACAGGCGCCACAATAACCCCCGTTGGAATCCCTGCCTGACTGAGCGTACGAATGGCATCGATACGCGCCCCGGGAGTGCTGGCGCGTGGTTCCAAGGTTCTTGCAATATGTCTATCCAATGAGCCTACCGACATGAACACGCGCACCAGGTTCTTGCTAGCCATTCGGGCAAGCAAATCGATATCCCGCGTTACCGATGCCGACTTGGTGGTGATGGCGACAGGATGGTTGAATTCTTCCAGCACCGCCAAAATCGATGCTGTTATACCTAGCCGCCGCTCGATAGGTTGATACGGGTCGGTATTGGCGCCCAACGCTATGAGCTTGGGCACGTAAGACGGGTTCGACAATGATTTGCGCAGCACTTCAGCCGCGTTGACCTTGGCATACAGTTTGGTTTCAAAGTCCAGGCCAGGCGAATGGTCCAGATACGCATGCGTCGGCCGCGCATAGCAATAAATGCAGCCATGCTCACAGCCCCTGTATGGATTGATGGATTGCTCAAAAGGAATGTCGGGCGACTGGTTGCGGGAAATGATGGACTTGGCCGTCTCGAAAGTAACCGTGGTGGCTGGATTCGAGGCGGTGTCCCGATCGGCCGCGTCCCATTCGTCGTCGAATGATTCCCGTTGAAGCGCCTCGAAACGGGAGGTTCTATTCGAGACGCTACCCCTGCCCTTGATTGGCGTCGCGTGCATCGTTCCCCCTAACCATAACTGTATAAAAACACAGTATATAGCCACGCACCACCTAATTTCAATTCGAAAATGTAAAAGCGGCCACCTTCAGGAGGCGAACTGGAACTGGTCGAACTGGTGAAGCTTCTCTTCGATTTGCTTCGTGTGCAAAGACGCGTCGCCCCCACCCACCCAAGTCCATTGTTGCAATAACAGTTCTTGTCGCGTGCGATCCGCCTTCAGATCGACAACGGCCACGATCTCGCCATCGACCAGCACCGGAAGCCCCAAATATCCATAGACGCGCCGCTCCTTGGGCACGTAGGCTTCAAACACGTGCTCGTAATCGAAGAACAGTTTGAGCCTTTTACGTTGGATGATCAGCGGGTCAAAAGGCGAAAGAATATGCACGCCCTCTGTCGTTTCCGGAATGTCGGCCAACGTTTGCGGGGAGGCCCAATGCTCCTGCCTGCCCGCGCCATCGATCTCTGCGAGAACCAGGTCGCCCCGTCGCAGCCTGGTCTCGATTAGCCTGCGAACAAAAGGCTTGCGCTTGGGGTTCAGGTGGCAGATTGAATCCAGGCTAACCAGGCCCTGCGACCGTAGTGCCCTGTCGAGCAGATAATTTATGACTTGTTCTTCGGAGGCTTTCTTCGGCGGACGATCCCATTGAAAATGCCGTTCCATGAGTTCGTAGGTTTTCAACATCCCCACACGTTCGCTGACGGTCAGTTTCCCCGCATGAAAAGCCAATTGCAATGCGCGTTTTGACGGTTTTCGGCTTGCCCAGGCATGGTCTTTTTCAACCAGCACGTCATCGTCGATATCGCGGATCGACAGTGCCCCATTCTCCCGAATGCGCGCGATGACTTTACGAAGATCGCTTTCCGTCACGGCGTTGAACCAGCTTTTCGGCGACTTGCGCTGGAGCGCCATATCGGCCATGAAAAACTTCAGGTCGCTCGTAGGCACGTACGATAACGCGTGAGTCCAGTACTCGAAAACGGTCTTGTCGATCGTTTGCGCTTGCCGCAAGTGATCGCGCCGGTATGAAGGAATTCGCGTCCAGAGAATATGGTGATGGCAGCGTTCGATCACGTTGATGGTGTCGATTTGCACATAACCAAGGTGCTGGATCGCCGCAGGGGTAGCGGCAGCCCCTCTGCCGAAGGGCGCAGCCGTATCCAGCTTTTGGGCGCGCAGCCAGATATGCCGTGCTTGCAATTGGGTGAGCGGAAACGGAGTCATGAAATGTTAACAGCCCTCTATCGACGAAACCGGGTTGCGCTTATGATTAAGATGAGACCGTCCCGATTTCATTCTATTTTCCAGGAGAAGAACTTGCCTAGTTTACTGCCCAACATCGATCCCGATGGACTGCTGGAATATTCGGTGGTTTATACAGACCGTGCCATAAACCACATGTCGCAAACTTTCCAGGGGGTAATGAAAGACATTTCCCGAACCTTGAAAACAGTCTATAACGCCCAGGCGGCTATCGTCGTTCCCGGCAGTGGCACCTTCGGGATGGAAGCCGTGGCGCGGCAGTTTGCCACGGGCAAGCAATGCCTGGTCATTCGCACCGGCTGGTTCAGCTACCGTTGGACCCAGATTTTCGACATGGGCAACATCCCGTCAGGCACGACTGTCCTAAAGGCGCGTCCAGAGCACGGCGGCCGTCAGGCTGCCTATGCCCCGCCTCCCATCGAAGAAGTGGTGGCCGCGATCAAAGCCGACAAACCGGCTGTCGTTTTTGCACCCCACGTTGAAACCTCGTCGGGCATCATGCTGCCCGACGACTATATGCGCAAGGTCGCCGACGCCGTCCATGCCGAGGGAGGACTCTTTGTCCTGGATTGCATCGCATCTGGAACCGTGTGGGTCGACATGAAATCAATAGGGGTGGACGTGCTGATCAGCGCACCGCAAAAGGGCTGGACCGCTTCTGCGTGCTGCGCCTTGGTCATGCTTAGCGCCCTGGCGCGAGAAAAAATCGACAGCACTGTCAGCACCAGCTTTGCCTGCGACTTGCGCAAGTGGCTGCAGATCATGGAAGCCTATGAACAAGGCGGCTTTGCTTACCATGCCACCATGCCCACCGACTCACTTATCGTGCTGCGCGACGTCATGGCAGAAACCGAAGCCTATGGTTTCGATAAGGTGCGTGCCGAGCAGCAGGAACTAGGCAAGCAAGTGCGCGCGCTGTTGCTGAAAAAGGGCTTTAAAAGCGTGGCCGCGCAAGGCTTCGAAGCGCCTGGCGTAGTCGTCAGCTATACCGATGACGCGGCCATCCAGTCCACCAAGAAATTCGCATCGGCAGGCTTGCAGGCCGCGGCGGGCGTTCCGCTGCAGTGCGACGAAGGAGACGACTTCAAGACGTTTCGTCTCGGGCTCTTCGGGCTGGACAAGCTGCATCACATCGAACGGACGGTGGGAAACCTGGAAAAGGCGCTGGATGGCATGGCATAGACAG
>NZ_JBEBUX010000165.1:0-7959 GCF_040393045.1 Pollutimonas bauzanensis
ATCGTGATGCCCGGAGCCAACCTGAAAGGTGATGCCCTTTATCGTCTGTGCGAATCCGAAGGCGTCAGCATATCCGCCGGGGTGCCATCGGTATGGCAAGGACTGCTCGATCACACAGAAGAAAAAGGCCTTGCCTTCAGCACGCTCAGGCGCGCCATCATTGGCGGCGCAGCCTGCCCGGCTCATATGATTCTGGCGTTTGCACGTATCAACGTGGCCGTGCGGCACGCATGGGGCATGACAGAGGTTTCTCCGCTGGGAACGGTGTGCACGTTGATGCCGGAGCACAAGTCACTGTCAGCCGAAGAACAGCAAACCGTCTTGTCTTCGCAAGGCCGCCCTTTGTTCGGCGCCGAATTCAAGATCGTCGATGAAAACGGGAACGGCCTGCCTCACGATGGTGTCAGCACCGGCGACCTGATGGTCAAGGGCAATTGGGTCATCAACAACTATTACCGGCAAACGGAATCGGCACTGGCCAACGGCTGGTTCCATACCGGCGATGTCGCCACCATCGATAAGCTCGGCTACTTGCGCATCACGGACAGAAGCAAAGATGTCATCAAATCCGGAGGCGAATGGATTTCTTCGATCGACATCGAAAACATTGCGATGGAACACCCCGATGTGCGGATCGCGGCCTGCATAGCCCAGAAACACGAAAAATGGGGAGAAAGGCCTTTGCTGATCATAGTAAGGAAGCCGTCGGCCACAGTCGCTGCTGCCGACATCCTTAAAGTGTTCACTAACCGTATCCCTAAATGGTCAATCCCCGACGAGGTGAGGTTCATCGACGACATGCCAATGACCGCAACAGGGAAGCTGCAAAAAAACGCATTGCGGAAATTATTTGAAAACTGAATTCAACAAGTTCGTCTTAAGCAAGCAGAAGCAATCTGGAGTCCATATGTCAACGCCGTACCTTAAAACACATGAAATCGATCAAATAGGGGTGATCACGCTTAACAGGGAAAGCAAACGCAACGCCCTCGACGAAAGCGCGATTGCAGAAATCGATCACTACTTTTCCAATATTCCACCCCACATCCGGGTCATTGTCATGGCGGCCCAAGGCGACCACTTTTGCGCCGGGCTTGACTTGAAGGAACACCACGATCAAGAGCGCAGCGCGGTTGACTTTCTTCGGGTCTGCCAGGGCTGGCATCGGGCCTTCGACAAGATACAGCACGGGGGCATCCCGGTCATTGCCTGCCTTCAGGGCGCAGTCGTGGGCGGCGGTCTGGAGCTGGCAAGCGCCGCTCATATCCGGGTGGCTGACATAAGCACCTACTTTTCCTTGCCGGAAGGAACCCGAGGCATCTTTACCGGCGGAGGCGCCACGGTAAGAACCGCAAAAATCATTACCCCTAACCGCATGGTGGAAATGATGCTGACAGGACGGGTGATGGATGTGCAGGAAGGCTTGCGCCTGGGCCTGGCCCATTACGTGTGCAACAGTCCGGAAAACCCCGAATCCGCTTACGAATTCGCCTTGTCACTGGCAACAAAAATAGCGGGCAATGCACCGCTTTCAAACTACGCGATTGTCAGCTCTATCAACAAAATATCCGACATGTCAGCGACCGATGGCTTATTTGCAGAAGGCCTAATGGCAGCAGTGGTACAGACCGGCAACGATGTTCAGCGCCGGCTTAATGATTTCGTCAATAAAAGAGCCCATAAGGTCAAACCAACTTGATTTGCAGCAACCCTAACACCAAGAGGAGACAACATGAATAAAAACAATCATTCAACAATACACATGAGCCGCCCAACCATGGAGACTCGCATGACACGCATCGCCACGTTATTGCTGGGGTGTACCGTCGCACTATCGATGCTGTCCGCGCAGGCGCAGGAAACCTTAACGCCTCGCATCGGCGTACTGACTGACATGTCCGGGACATATTCCGATATCGCCGGCAAAGGTTCAGTTGTTGCCGCCCAGATGGCGGTAGAGGACTTTGCAGCCCGACACCCCGAGGTCAAGGCTGATGTGGTTTCGGCCGACCATCAAAACAAAACCGATGTAGGCTTGTCTATCGCGCGCAGCTGGATCGACAACGACCACGTGGACGTCATTGCCGAGCTGACCACCTCATCAGTCGCGCTCGCGACACAACGGCTGGTGACAGAAAAGGACAAGCTCATGCTGATTACCGGCGCAGGCTCATCCGATATGACCGGCAAAGGCTGCACGCCCAATAGCATCAGTTGGGTGTATGACACCTACGCGATGGCAAATGGCACCGGGCGCGCCGTAGTGCGGGAAGGCGGCAAAAACTGGTTCATGATTACGGTGGACTATGCATTTGGTGAAGCACTTGAACGCGATGCAGTCAAGTCGGTGATTGCGGAGGGCGGCACTATTGTTGGATCGGCACGTCATCCGCTTAGTTCGCCTGACCTGTCTTCACAAATTTTCGCGGCCATTTCATCCAAGGCGCAAATAGTCGGCCTGGCCCATGCGGGCGGCGACCT
The DNA here is from genome assembly GCF_040393045.1 of Pollutimonas bauzanensis. Classification (GTDB taxonomy): domain Bacteria; phylum Pseudomonadota; class Gammaproteobacteria; order Burkholderiales; family Burkholderiaceae_B; genus Pollutimonas; species Pollutimonas bauzanensis_A. The sequence goes on from NZ_JBEBUX010000165.1 coordinate 2,482, forward strand.
TATCACTACGATCAAACAGGCCAAAGAATTTGGCCTGACTAAAGGTTCGCAGAACTTGGCTGCATTGCTCATCTATATTTCCGATGTGCATGCCATAGGCCTGGATGCCGCACAGGGCCTGTACCTCACGACCGCGTTCTACTGGGATCGCAACGAGGCATCCCGCGAATGGTCGAAACGATACTTCGAACGCACACAGCGGATGCCGACCATGGCCCAGGCTGGGGTTTACTCGTCAGTGATGCATTACCTGAAAGCCGTGCAGGAAACCAAGACAACTGACACGGGAACGGTCCGTAAAAAAATGGGCGAGACCCCAGTGAACGATATGTTCGTAAGCGATGGCGTGATTCGCGCGGACGGGCGCATGATGAACGACCTTTATCTTGCTCAAGTCAAAACACCGGAAGAGTCCAAGTATCCCTGGGATTACTACAAGATTGTGGGAACCATCAAAGCCAAAGATGCATTTCGCTCCGAAGCGGATAGCGAATGCACTTTGCTGCGTAAGGGCGGCGCCTGAACACTGTCCCGGCGTAGTAAGCTGCACCCAATACACTAACTACAGCTTATTGGAGTTCAGATTATGAGTCCGGACAAGGTTGCCATTATCGGCGGAGGGGTTTCCGGCCTGGCGGCTGGAATCCGCCTGGCCCGCCAGGGATTCGACGTCAGCTTGTTCGAGGCCCAAGGCACGCTTGGCGGCTGCTGCTCAACAACAGCGATTGACGGTTTCACCTTCAACAATGGCGCCATGTTTGTGGCCGTCCCGCGTCTTCTGGAGCATGCTTTCGCACAGCTTGGCCTTGACCGCAAATCGCTACTGCCATTGCGCCGAATCAGCGCTCCCCAAGCGGCGTTTCTGCCGGACGGTACGTCAGTCGCTTTTGGCCCAGGGCGCTCGGTACGTATTGAAGGCCGAAATGGCGCGGCACGCACCGCAGTGCTCGCATCGGAAATCGACCAATGCGTCGCCAAATGGCGCCCTCTGCTTCAAATATTCACCGATGACCTGTTAACTCAGCCATTATCCCTTCCTCGCGTCATTGCCAAAGCCTGGCGTCATCTGCCCAAGCTTAGAGGCAGCCTTGCTGCCGAACTTCATCGCCAATTCAGTGATCCTGAAGCACGTGCAGCCGTATCCGCCGTGACGCTATATACCGGCCTCCCACCCGAGCGCACACCAGTTTTTCAGATCGTAGGTTTTGTTTCCATGCTGGAAGACGGTCTCTACCTGCCTGAGGGCGGAATGGGCGCGATCAGTGATGTCATGCACAAAGCCTTCCTGGATCTGGGCGGCAAAGTCCACACAGACACGCGTGTCGAGAAAATCAAGGTGGAAGACGGGCAGGTACGTGCACTAATTCTGGAAAGAAAGGAAGAGGTGCCAGTCAGCGCTGTGATCTCGACGGCCAGCGGCATGGCGACATTTACCGAACTGATTGAACCGGCAAGTGTCCCCTCTGCAATGAAGCGTCGCGTACGACATGCGCCACTTTCACACAGGGCACTGAGCGTGCAGTTAGGGCTGGCGAATCACTTGCAACCGTCAGCCCATTCTGTAAACCACGTCCCGCTGATTGAAGAACAGCATCTAATGCTTGCCCCTCAGCCAGTTGGGACCGAGTGGCTGAGCTACACCGTTCCAACACTGACTATGCCAGAACTGGCTCCCGAAGGCGGGAGCATTATCGAGATGTTCACCGCCGTCGATCAAAACCAGCCGTTGGCGTTTTGGGATACAGCAGCCAAGCAGGCTGCAGCCGATGCCGCCATAGAAGCGCTAGCCCGTCACCTACCGCTGGATATCGCCGTCAGGCGAATCACAAGCCCGAAAGACTATGCCCAACGCATGAACTTGTACGAAGGCGCCGTATACGGCCTGTCGCCAGCGGCCAGGCCTAACCAGCAATTCCCCCGTGAGTCACCCATTGCAGGCCTGTTCCTGGCAGGCCAAACAACCTACCCCGGTTTCGGCGTTGCGCCTTCTTTGTTCTCTGGCATATTCGCTGCTAACGCATTGAGCAAGCATATAAGCGGAACAAGGTAGGCGGTGCACGCCTCATGCAAATGCATCAACGCTGAGCGTTTCAAGGTTCAATAATGTGAATCGACCCTCGTCTAGCCAGCCGCCAGTGTCTATATGGTAAACATTGCCCAGAATGGTTGGCTGCTCCAACGGTGTATGACCGACCACTACAGCACGAATACCATCAATGCTCGAACGATCCATGTTGATAATGCGACGTCGCGACCACAAACAGGTCTCTTGCGTGCTCGTCAGCAGGGCCTCTGTTATTGGATTTTCGAGCAAAACATGAAGTTGCTGCCAATCAGTCACCGGACAATCGGCATGCACAATGCCCACCGTCCCCTGCGACGTTTCAATTTCGATAACCAGCGGCAACTGCTGAAATATAGCGGCAAATCGCTGCTGCTCGCTTGGCGCCATATCCATGAACCAGTCGCCTCCGTTCGCGCTATACATCGCTATGCTGACCGGACTGGCGCAAGCGTAGCGAATGGCGGTGTCTTCATGATTGCCGCGCACCGCGTGAAACCATGGCTTGGCAAGCCAATCAAGCGCCAGCGCCGACTCTGTTCCGCGATCAACCAAATCACCTACGCTGAACAAGCGATCCGCGTAGGCGTCAAACCCGGCACCATCAAGAAAGGTCTGTAGTCGCGAGAAGCAGCCATGGATATCGCCAATCGCAAAATCTCTACCCTTTATGTTGCGCCCATGCCGCTGGATGATGTTCACGCCTGCCCCTCGAGAAACTCAAAGTCCAAGACTGCCTCACTTCAAGGCGGACTGTAGTATCCAGTTACTTCCGCCCAGTGGATTCCCCTGTATTCTTCACCAAATCGAAAAATAAAAACTGATAGTACAGGACAGCTTATCAGGGGCCGATGATGGATACGACGAAGTCTAGAACACCCTCCCCAGAAGCGCCACCCGCCACAGAAGATCAGCCTGCGGTGGAATCTCAAAAACCCGCTCTTACCAGCGGTCTGCTGCCCGAGACAAAGCCGCGTGTGAACGCAGGAGGCGCGGCACTGACCATTTTGGCAGTTATCGCGTTTGTCTTCGCCTTACAGTGGGCACAGGAATTTTTCATTCCGTTGACCTTCGGCATCCTGATCGCATACACCTTGAATCCACTTGTTGTATGGCTGGAACGCCGCAAAGTTCCCAGAGTCATTGGCACAAGTCTGGTCATGCTGGCCCTGTTCGGTTCGGCTTCCATTGTCTTTACATCGGTATACACCCAGGCTGAGGCGATTGTCGACGAACTGCCTATAGCGACTTACAAGCTTAATAGCGCTCTTAAACGAGCCGGCACCGGCGAGCTTGGTACACTGGACAAGCTTCGCAGCGCCGCTGAGGCATTGAAAAATGCGGGGAGCACCGACGACAAAGCCGACCCGAAAGTGTCAGCGGAATCGGCAGCGGCGGTAAGCCTGCCTGATTTCAATTTGAATGAATGGTTGTGGGCAGGATCGGTAAGCGCAGCAGCATTTACCGGAAAAATGACCATGGTCGTATTTTTGATATTTTTTGCCCTGCTCTCTGGCGACACCTTCAAACGCAAGCTGGTCAAACTGACTGGGCCGTCACTATCCAACAAGAAGATTACCGTCCAGATACTGGATGACATCAACACCTCGATTCAAAAGTATATGTTCATGCTTTTGATTACGAATATTCTCCTGGGGCTGGTCACATGGGGCGTATTGCACTGGATAGGGCTTGAAAACCCGGGCGCCTGGGCCGTCGCCGCCGGACTGCTGCATATCATTCCCTACTTTGGATCGCTGATTGCGGCTGTAGCAACCGGTTTTGCAGCCTTTTTGCAGTTTGAGTCCTTCTCGATGATGCTCCTGGTCGTTGCGGCAACGCTGGCAATCGCGTCAATAGTCGGTACTCTGGTCACTACCTGGATGACCGGGCGGATAGCAAAAATGAATGCTATGGCCGTGTTTGTTGCGCTACTATTCGGCGGCTGGCTGTGGGGCGTATCAGGCTTATTGCTATGCGTGCCGGTTATTGTCGTCCTGAAAGTAATTTCTGAGCACATCGAAGGAATGCAATCCATTGCTGAGCTGCTGGGTGAATAAGCGACGTTTTGCATAGCACTACCAAACGTCGGACCGTTTTTGGTCGTAGATAAAATGCCGCGCCGGGAATCTGCCGGCGTGACGTGCCTCGATATTCTGGATAATGGATGAATAACTCCAATCTTTATTTCCGTACCTTTTTGCTATTGCTCGCCGCCGTTACCGTTGCGTTCATCTGGGTTTTGCTACCTTACTATGGCGCCATTTTCTGGGGCACGATACTCGCCATCGTGTTCTCGCCGCTACATAGACGCCTCCTGGCGAAAATGCGCGGACGCCCTAACCTCGCGGCCTTTACCACCCTACTGATCATTATCCTGATGGTCATTATTCCGCTCATCTTGATTACTGGCGCGCTGTTGCAGGAAGGCGCAAATGTCTACAACCGCATGAGCACCGGCGAACTGAACCTGGGCGATTATTTCGAACAAATCGTCAGCGCCCTGCCCCCATCGGTGCACGAACTACTTAACCGCTTTGGTATCGGCGACGTTTTCAGCTTGCGTGAAAAACTGTCCGCCGGCGCACTGCAAGGCAGCAAATTCCTGGCAACCCAAGCCGTCAACGTCGGACAAAATACATTCGAATTCCTGATCGGCATGGGCGTCATGCTTTACATCCTGTATTTCCTTCTGCGCGATGGCGCTAACCTGGCGCGCCATAGCAAACAGTTGATACCGCTTAGCGAGGACCACAAACAACATCTATTCCGCAAGTTCGCCACCGTTGTCCGCGCAACCGTCAAAGGCAATATTGCGGTTGCCATCACGCAAGGCTCGCTAGGCGGCCTCATGTTCTGGTTCCTGGGCATACAAGGCGCTTTGTTATGGGGTGTACTCATGACCTTCCTGTCCCTGCTTCCTGCGGTGGGCGCGGCTTTGATCTGGGCGCCAGTAGCGATCTACTTCCTGGTCACCGGCGCCGTCTGGCAAGGCATTACCTTGACGCTTTTCGGCGTCATCGTCATTGGCTTGGTTGATAACATTTTGCGGCCTTTGCTAGTCGGAAAAGACACCAAAATCCCTGACTACGTCATCTTGATCTCTACCCTGGGCGGACTATCGGTATTCGGCTTGAACGGATTCGTCATTGGGCCGCTGTTTGCAGCCCTGTTCATCGCCTGCTGGGATCTATTCCCCTCGGCGATACGCATGAACCAGGAAGAAGACTGACACATCGATAGCGCCGCTAGTATGCAACACTCGGCACAAGAATATGTATAATAATGGGCTTGGTAGGGGCCGGGGTCGCGTTTAGCGGCCTTTGTTTATGCCTAGAAAGCCGATGTAGCTCAGTTGGTAGAGCAGCGCATTCGTAATGCGAAGGTCGGGGGTTCGACTCCTCTCATCGGCACCA
>NZ_JBEBUX010000166.1:0-7896 GCF_040393045.1 Pollutimonas bauzanensis
TTTTCAATAGCGTGTTCATTCGCACCGATGAGTTCAACACCGTGCTTTTCCAGCACGCCTTGGCGCACCAGGTCTAGCGCGCAATTAAGCGCGGTTTGTCCGCCCATCGTGGGCAATAACGCGTCCGGCTTCTCGCGTTCAATGATTTTCTCGACCGCTTCCCAGGTGATCGGTTCGATGTAGGTAACATCGGCCGTTTCCGGGTCGGTCATGATGGTGGCGGGATTGCTGTTGACCAGGATGGTGCGATAGCCTTCGGCTTTAAGCGCCTTGCAGGCCTGCGCACCAGAGTAGTCGAATTCGCAGGCCTGACCAATAATGATCGGACCGGCCCCAATGATAAGAATAGTTTTTAGGTCTAAACGCTTTGGCATAAGTCTGAATTATTTTTGTCCGGCCATGAGGCTGATGAATTTATCGAATAGCACCACGATGTCGTGTGGGCCTGGACTGGCTTCTGGATGACCCTGGAAGCAGAACACTGGGCTGTCGGTAAGCTCGAACCCCTGCAAGGTGCCATCGAACAGCGACACATGTGTAACCCGGACATTGGCAGGCAAGCTGTCGGTATCGACAGTAAAGCCGTGATTCTGGCTGGTAATGAAAACCCTGCCGGTATCGAGATCCTGGACCGGGTGGTTGGCCCCATGGTGGCCGGTTTTCATTTTGATGGTTTTAGCCCCTAGGCCCAAACCCATGATCTGCTGACCAAGGCAAATACCGAATAACGGTATTTTTTGCTCGAGCGCGGCCTTGAAAGCATCGATGGCATATCCGCAAGGCTCGGGATCCCCCGGGCCATTGGACAAGAAAATGCCGTCTGGCTTGAGCGCCAGCACGTCCTGCACCGGCGTTTCGGCAGGTACCAAGGTGATCCGGCAACCACGATCATTCAGCAGGCGCAAGATGTTGGTCTTGATACCGTAATCGTAGGCAACCACATGGTAAAGACTGCTAACAGGCTGAGTAAAGCCCTGGCCAAGCTGCCAAGTACCTTCGTTCCAGTCCGTAGTGGTTTTTGTGGACACAACCTTGGCAAGGTCCTGGCCGGACATGCCAGGAAACCCCTTGGCAAGCGCAACAGCGCGTTCAGCATCATCGCCCACCAGGATGCATGCACCCTGGGCCCCGCCATCGCGCAATATACGCGTGAGCTTGCGGGTATCGACGCCGGAAATGGCGACAACCCCTTGGTCCTTCAGGTAATCGGGCAAGGACTGGGTAGCGCGAAAATTAGATACGCGCAAAGAGCAATCACGCACGACAAGCCCGGCCGCATGAACCCGGTCGGATTCAACGTCTTCGGGATTGATGCCCGTGTTGCCAATGTGTGGATAAGTCAAGGTAACCATCTGGCCGCTATAGCTGGGATCTGTCAGGATTTCCTGATAGCCAGTCATGGCGGTATTGAAGACGATTTCGGCGACGCAATTACCATCGGCGCCGATAGAGACACCCTTGAAGATGGTACCGTCTGCCAAAGCAAGAATTGCAGAAGGAAACCTGTCGGAACCTTCAGGAAAGAGTGACGGCAGCACTGTAAACCCCGGTTGTAAAGTCAATAATTAAACCTTCCGATTATACCTTGAGACGGTGGCCACCCCTTGAAGGGAGTGCAAAAAAAGGCCATCCGGCTGTGCTGGACCCGAAAATAGTCTACATTAACAGACACTTCCTTGTGTTTGTTCAACCTATGTAGAAACCATGTCCAATCAACTTGAATCCCTACGCCAATTCACCACGGTAGTTGCTGACACCGGCGATTTCGAAGCGATGCGCGTACATCGCCCTACCGACGCCACAACCAACCCGTCGCTTATTTTGAAAGCGGTACAGAAAGAAGAAAACCAGCACCTGCTGGAAAAAGTAGTGGCGGATCATGGCCAAGGCTCGAGCGGCGATTTGGTGGACCATTTGCTGGTTGCTTTCGGTCGGGAAATATTAAATATCGTACCGGGCCGCGTTTCAACCGAAGTGGATGCCCGGTTATCGTTCGACACCCAGGCCAGCATTGAAAGAGCTCGCCAGATCATCGAAATTTATCATCGCGCCGGTATTGATCGCGAGCGCGTGCTGATCAAGCTCGCCTCAACCTGGGAGGGAATACAGGCGGCCAAGGTGCTGCAGGCCGAGGGCATACGTTGCAATATGACGCTGCTGTTTTCGCTGCCCCAGGCACTGGCATGCGCTCAGGCGAAAGCGCAATTGATTTCGCCTTTCGTCGGGCGCATTTACGATTGGTACAAGAAAAGTGCCGGCGATGGCTGGGTCGAAGCCGCCAATGCCGGCGCTGCCGACCCCGGCGTCCAATCAGTGAAGCGAATTTACGACTATTACAAGTCGTACGATATTCCGACCGAAATCATGGGCGCGAGCTTTCGCAATATTGGTCAAATCAGGGCATTGGCGGGTTGCGATCTGCTCACGATCAGTCCTGATCTGCTGGCTCAACTTGCGCAGAGCACGGAGCCCCTTGAGCGTCAGCTTGATCCACAACTTTCGAAGCAAAATGCGCCCGAATGGATGGCGAGCAATGAGATTTCGTTCCGTACTGAGATGAATCAGGATGCAATGGCAACAGAAAAACTGGCGGAAGGGATTCGGCTGTTTGCCGCGGATGCCGTGAAACTGGACACCTTGATTGCCGAGGCGCGGAAGAAGTAATCTTTGACCACTCTAGAATCAACTTAGGTAGCTCCTATGCCGGAATTCGCTAACTTGCTTGCTTTTGCCCTCATTTCTCTTGGAATGGTGCTGACTCCGGGACCAAACATGGTCTACCTGATTTCACGATCCATATGCCAAGGCCGTACAGCAGGCATGATTTCATTAGGAGGCGTCGTTCTTGGCTTCGTCTTCTACATGCTGTGCGCCGCACTAGGTATTACCGCGATTGTTATGGCTGTACCTTATGCCTATGATGCTTTGCGCATCGGAGGGGGGTTATATCTGCTCTATCTGGCCTGGCAAGCAGTCAAGCCCGGAGGGCGCTCGCCATTCGAAGTGAAAAACTTGGCACAAGACAGCCCAAAAAAACTATTCCTAATGGGCTTCCTGACTAATCTGCTGAACCCAAAGATAGCAGTGATGTATCTGTCGCTACTGCCGCAATTCATCGACCCCACCCAAGGAAGCATCCTGTCTCAGTCGCTAGCCCTTGGTTTTACTCAAATCGTGATCAGCATAAGTGTAAATACCGTCATTACGATTTTGGCGGGTTCGATTGCGGTTTTTCTATCGAGCCGTCCGACTTGGTTCAAAGTCCAACGGTGGTTGATGGGAACGGTACTCGCCGGATTAGCCGTCCGAATGCTGACAGAATCGAAGCGCTAAAGAAAAAACGCCATTAAACCTGTGTGTTTAATGGCGTTTTCTTTCATGTAAATACCGTCTGACTACAACTTCTCGGTTTCCCCGGCCTTCGGCTTCCACGACAGCATCCGGTCTTCGAACAACGTAACCAAGCCGTCGAGAATTAACGCACACACGGTAAGCACCACGATTCCGGCAAATACGGTGTTAACGTCCAGCGTGCCTTCCGCCTGAAGAATAAGATAACCCACTCCGCTTGCCGACCCCAGGTATTCGCCCACCACCGCGCCGACAAAAGCCAGGCCCACAGAGGTATGCAAGCTGGAAAACACCCAGCTTGTCGCCGAGGGAATATATACATGGCGCAGCAGCTGCTTGCGATTGGCGCCCAGCATGCGGGCGTTATCCAGCAATGTGGAACTGACCTCGCGCACCCCTTGGTAGACATTGAAAAACACAATGAAAAACACCAGGGTTACGGCAAGCGCGACCTTGGACCAGATGCCCAGCCCAAACCACATACCGAAAATCGGCGCCAGAATTACCCGTGGCATGGAGTTCGCCGCGGTAATGTAAGGATCCAGCAATGCGCTGGCGCCGCGCGACAGCCCCAGCCATAGCCCGAATACCAGGCCAGCTATGGTGCCGATAAAAAACGCCAGTACCGTTTCAGACAATGTGATGCCTAAATGACGATAAATATCAGCATTAACAACAAACCAGTTCCAGATGACCTGGGCAATTTCTACTGGCCGGCCAAAGAAAAAGGCAAAGTTCCTGTCACGAGCAGCAAAGTGCCACGCCGACAAAATAACCACCAGCAGCAGAATCTGCCAGAACCGCATGGTGAGATTGGATTTAGTTGACTTCGACATCTTAAGCCCGCTTTTGTTGGGCATAGCCCTTTAACACTTCTTCGCGCAAGACATCCCAGATCGCCTTGTGCAACTCGATAAACCGCGCATTGCTGCGCACCTCGGCAACATCGCGCGGCCTTGGGATATCGATATCGAATTCACCGATGGGGTGCGTGCCGGGGCCAGCCGACAACACCACCACCCGGTCACTCATGGCGATGGCCTCGTCAAGATCGTGCGTAATGAACAACACCGCCTTACGCTTGGCCATCCACAAATCCAGCACTTCGTTTTCCATTAACTGACGCGTCTGTACGTCAAGCGCAGAAAAGGGCTCGTCCATGAGAATGATGTCGGGATCGCGGATAAGCGTCTGGGCAAGCATGGCACGCTTGCGCATCCCGCCGGACATTTGGTGCGGATAACGGTTTTCGAAACCGCCAAGCCCTACCCGCTTAAGCCATTCCCGCCCTTGCTCTTGCGCCTCGGCCTTGGGCACGCCGGCAAACTCCAGCCCCGCCGTCACATTGGACAAGGCGCTGCGCCAGGGCAAAAGCGCTTCGCCCTGGAACATATAGCCGGCACGGTGATTCACGCCGTTCAGCGTTTTACCAAATACTTTTACTTCGCCCGACGAGGGAGCCATGAGGCCGGCCCCAACGTTGAGCAAGGTGGATTTCCCGCAGCCGGTCGGCCCCACCACCGAAACGAACTCGCCAGGGGCGATGGAGATGGTGGCCTGCTTTACTGCGGTATATCCGGACTTGTCGCCGTCATGCGAAGCAAAGGTGCAGGTAATGTTGTCTAGCAGTAGTGCAGCTTCAGGCATTAGGATACTTTTTGTTGGCTTTGGCCACGAAATCGTTGGTCCAGACTTTTGAAATATCGATCTTGTCGGCAGGGAAATTAGGCACAAAAGCTTCCAGCGCTTTCAGGGCAGTCTGTGGGCCATCGCTGGCCACAGTGCCATCGGGCGACAAAGCTTCTTTGTTACCTTGAAGCGCCAGTTTATAAAGGTCAGGGTCGCCCAGCAAATAGCCCTTGGGCACCACCTTGGCGATATCATCGGGGCTAGCCGTTTGTATCCACTTGTCGGCGCGCACAATGGCATTGGCCAGCGCTTGCGTCGTGTTGGGATTCTTGTCGATGAATTCTTGCGAAGTGTATAAGCAGCCCGATGGCATATTGCCGCCGAAGATCTGCAGCGTGTCTTTCAGAGTACGGGTATCGGCAATGACTTTGACGGCGTCTTCTTTGATCAGTGTACTGATGACGGGATCAAGGTTGGCCATGGCATCGATTTGCCCGGTACGCATGGCGGTAATCGCGCCGGCGCCAGCGCCAACACCAATAAACGACACATCCGATGGCTTGAGGCCATGCTGGGCCAGGAAAAAGCTAGCCATCATGTTGGTAGAAGAGCCCGGCGCAGTAACCCCGATTTTCTTGCCTTTCAGGTCGGCAGGCGTTTTATAGTCGGCCATGGTCTTTTTGGAGACCACCAGCACGATCATAGGAGCCTGGCCCTGCTGAGCAAAGGCGCGATAGGCCTGGCCCTTGGACTGCAAGGTAATCGTATGTTCGAAGGCGCCCGAAACCACGTCGGCACTGCCGCCGACCACGGCCTGCAACGCTTTGGAGCCGCCTGCAAAATCGATGATCTGAGCGTTCAGGCCTTCGTCCTTGAAGTAGCCATTGATATTGGCGATGGACAAGGGCAGGTAGTAAATAAGCGCTTGTCCGCCTACGGCAATGGTGACGTCCTTCTTTTCCAGCGACTGGGCCTGTGCAAAACCAGGCACCACGCTTGCAGCGCCGGCAACGCCAGCCAATTTGAGCAAATCACGACGAGATATGGACATAAGAGGTCTCCTTGGAAGTTTAAGTTTTTTTGTATCTTACATGAGAATATCTGTACTGCTTATTAGGGCTGGACCCCTAGCCGCAGCGGTGCATTACGTGCTGCGTCGCTCCATCAGCGCCCAGGCAATCGTGCCGGCGTCCACGTACTCGAGCTCGCTGCCCGCCGGGACCCCCCGCGCCAGGCGGGTTACCGTCAGCCCATGAGAACGAAACAGCTCTGACAAGTAATGCGCCGTTGTTTCGCCTTCCGCAGTGAAGTTGGTGGCAAGAATTACTTCCTGCACCTGGCCATCAGTTACACGCTGGATGAGACGGTCGAACTGCAGTTCGTTGGGTCCTACCCCTTCCAGCGGGGCCAGATGCCCCATCAATACGTAATAAAGCCCTCGATACCCATGACTGGACTCGATCATGTTCTGGTCGGCCGGCGTCTCGACTATGCACAATACTGATGGATCCCGCTTGGGATTGGCGCAGGTCGCGCAAACCTCGGCCTCGGAGAAACCGTTGCAGCGCGAGCAATGGCGAAGACCTTGCACCGCATTGGACAACGCCCGGCTAAGCTGTTCGGCGCCGTTCAAGTCATGCTGAAGCAAGTGATAGGCCATGCGACGGGCCGAACGCACCCCTACGCCGGGTAAGCGGCGCAAGGCATCGATCAGCGTTTTGAGCGGTTCCGGCTCGGGCAGCGGCTCGTCCATTAGAAGGGCAGCTTCATTCCTGGAGGCAGGGGCATGCCCGCAGTGACAGCAGACATTTTTTCCTGGGACGTTGCTTCTGCTTTGCGCAAAGCATCGTTAAAAGCAGCAGCCACCAGGTCTTCGAGCATATCTTTGTCATCGGCCAGCAAGCTGGGATCAATCGTGACACGCTTGACATCGTGCCTGCAGGACATGGACACCTTTACCAGACCACCGCCCGAACCGCCTTCGACGACGATATCGGCAAGCGCATCTTGCGCCTTTTTCATGTTTTCCTGCATTTGTTGCGCCTGACGCATCAAGCCTGCAATCTGACCTTTCATCATGATTAGTTTTCCTGAAGTAAAAGAGTAAGTAGAGACTAGCGCCTAGGCTGCCCGACTCAAGGGCACGGCGCTAATGGAGCCAGGCACAACCTGGGCGCCAAATTCGCTGATAAGCGTGAGCACAAGGGGATCGGTCGCCACCGCCTGCTCGGCCTCTTGCTGGCGCACGACCTTCTGCGCCTGCTCGACCGCATGAGCGGTTTCATCCCCTGTAGCCCCGTATTCCACGCTCAATTGCACTACGGTCCCGAAGTGTTCGGACAAGACGGTACACAGCCGCGCCTTACCCGGGCTTTCGGCCAAGGTGCGAATCGCCACGCGCAGGTTGATTTGTTCGCCCTGCAAGCCCAGCCACTCGCTTTGGCGCGCCAGCTCGGCGGCCAGCCCGGTAACAGGCAAGGTCGCAGCCAAAGCGGGCCACGCTTGAGCAGTCATGTTGCGCAGGCGGGGAGACTTGGTTTTTTTCCGCTCGGGAGCGAATACCGCTGCGGCAAGCGCAGGAGTGGCCTCGAGCGAACCATCCAGCATTTCAAAATCGGGATCGCCCATATCGACCGGCTCGTAGCGGCCTTCATCCATGGACTCGAAACCCTGCTCGTGGAGCGTTTCGAATTCCTGTGGATGCAAGGTTTCGAATGCCGCGTCGTCGGGAACTGTTTGCGACTGCTGTGCCGCAGGCGATGGCGCGGACGGCTCAGCCGGTTCCGGCACAACGATAGGTGGCGGCGCAACATTATGCTGCGGCGCTTCCTGCACAGGCGCGTCTTCCCAGGCCGGCGTGTCATCAGGCTGCACCGGCTCGACCAGGACCGCTGGTGCTGGTGCTGGTGCTGGTGC
>NZ_JBEBUX010000167.1:0-7825 GCF_040393045.1 Pollutimonas bauzanensis
CGCACTTGCATGGGGTGCAAGGGGTCGAAGGTTCGAATCCTTCCGTTCCGACCAATAAAATCAAGGGCTTACAAGTTTTTCTTGTAAGCCCTTGTCGTAGGCACACCTCTATCGCGAAGTAGCAACTCAACCAAGACTAATGATTTGCGCGGGATATAAAAATAATAATTTATCCTTATAAGCGCTTGGTATATACTCAAAAACACTAAGTAGCGGTCGTTTGCCTGAAGTCTTATTGGTCTGGCGTCAACCGGAGATGCCTCATGGATGAGTTCGCATTTCAAGATCGCGCTGAACTACCCCTCATGCGGATCGCATACTCGTTACTTTCAATTATCGTCGTTTTCGTATTGGCGGGTTGTGCGAGCCGGCCAATCAACCCGCCCATCACGCAAGTCGATCCCAACAGCGGCTATCGTCCTTATCTACTGATGCCAAAGCGTCAAAATAACGATCAATCTACGCTGTTGATGCTGTCATTCTCGGGTGGCGGAACACGAGCCGCTGCCTTTTCGTATGGTGTCCTGGAAGAACTGCGTCGAACCGAGATTGTTGTCCAAGGTCAGCGTCGCCGGCTGATTGACGAAGTCGATCTCATTTCAGGTGTATCGGGCGGAAGCTTCACAGCCCTGGCCTACGCTTTGCATGGCGAGCGATTATTTTCCGAGTATGAAACGCGTTTCCTTAAGCGGGATGTAGAGGGTACGCTCATTGGCCGCATTATCAATCCGTTTAACTGGTGGAAGTTTATAGGAGGCAGCGCCGGGCGCTCAGAGCTTGCTGCTGAATACTATGATGAAATTCTGTTCGAAGGCGCAACATTCGCCGACTTGCTTGATAAGCCCGGCCCAGTCGCTCTGGCAACAGGAACCGATTTATCAACCGGATCACGCCTGATTTTCTTTCAAAATGATTTCGATCTGCTCTGCTCTGATCTGAACAAAGTTCGCCTGTCCCGTGCGGCGGCAACTTCATCTGCCGTCCCTGTCGTGCTGTCGCCTGTCACGTTCAACAATTACGGGGGCACTTGCAATTTCAAGTATCCCTTATGGGTCGAGGATGTTGCCGACCCGGAAACCCGGGTTCGTCCGTCGGGACGCGCATACCAACGTTACCGCGAAATGCAAAACTTTCAGAACAGTAAAGAACGGCCCTATATCCATCTGGTCGATGGCGGCGTGTCCGACAATATCGGCGTGCGCGCTGCACTGGAATTTCTCGAAGAGCAAGAAGCAAGTTCGGCCTACTCCGAACAGGTCGGCTTTGGCGGTACTCGACGGATCATTCTGATCGTCGTGGACTCTCACTCGGCGCCACGTACCGATTGGGATAAAAGGGAGACCCCGCCCGGTTTCGCCATCCAGCTTTTGCAGTCCACAAATGTACCGATTGAAAAATACTCCTTCGAAACAGTCGAAATCATGAAAGACAGGGCCGAAGTCATGTCATGGAAGCGCGATCTGAAAGTGGCGCACGCCCAACTCGCAGGCGCAAGCAAATCACAAGCTGAAGCCAGTGTGCCAACGCTTACTCTGCAAGTGATCGCCGTGAGCTTCGACGAGATTCGTAACCCCGAAGAGCGCGCCTATTTTATGGAGCTGCCCACCAGCTTCGTTCTTCCTCCGGAAGACATAGACAAACTGCGTGCTGTTGCCGGCCAGCTGTTAAGAGAGTCAAAGGACTATGCGTCTGTAGTGAGCTTCTTTAATGGGATCGCCGAGAAGTCCATTAAGCCGCATTAATGAAAAATTCGGTGCCCCTCCCCCCGGTCAACGCCTTCTGGTGACAATGTATAAGCTGCCGACGCGATCAACCGCTACTTGATCAACTCACCCATGCTGCTGCGGTTGGTAAAAGATGCGGATGGCGGCCTGACGCTTTATGTACAGAACGAGTCGCCCGGTAACGATAAGAAGCCAAATTGGCTCCCTGCACCAAAAGGTCCATTCCTCGTTGCGATGCGCCTATACTGGCCTAAGGACAAAGCCCTCGACGGCGCGTGGAAGTAGCCACCGATGACAAAAACACCGTAAAGAACCGACCAGTTTGAGCCTGTTTACTTGGCTGCAAGCACTTGCAAGGCAACTGCGTCAACGTATAAGGCTTCGACTTGATTGCCAACCTTGATATCTTTTAGCTGAGCGGGATCTTTGACTGCCAACTCGACCGTGTGTTTGGCTCCTCGCAACGTGACTGTCTGGGCCAGGGGATTAACCGCGACCACGTCCGCTATCATTCGAACCGTTTTCTTAATTGCACCTGCTGGTTTCTGGCCAGCTTCTGCACGAGCTGTCTGCACAGATTCATCACGCTCACGAATGCCCGTGTTTTTGACCTTGCGCAGTTCTATTGCAACAGCCTGGGCATAGGTCAGTGTTACCAGGTCGCCAACCTTAATCTGATCAAAGTTCCTGACGTCTTCGCCGAGATTGAAAACAACCTCATTGCCCTGCGGACCAACGACGACAACGACACGTTCCTTCTTGTCGATCGACTTAACTTTGCCTTGTAATTGAACTGACTCACCCAAGGCCCCCTTACCTGGCGCAGTTGCACCGACAATAGTGCCTTGCGGAGCATTCTGCGCAAAGGCGCCAAGCGGTGCGATCAACACAACTGCAGCAAAGGCAATAGAAAAACGGTTTGTTTTCATTTGGAAATCCTTAACTCAAGAGTGAATAAAACCCTCTGGTGCTTCCTTGTGCCAGAAGACAAAATCTACCGTCCGCTACCGTTGTCGAACAACCTGAACTCAGAATCGAAACGTCGCGCTTAGCGTTGGGCCGCTGAAACTGAAGTTTTGCATTAGCTTATTGTTTTTTTGGTCGTAGTAAATATGGCGATAAGACAACTGCACGTCGCCCCAACCCATCGCGTAGCCCAGTCCAACCAACCCCTGCCAAGTGAGCGACGAGGATCCTGTGCCAACATCCAAGTAGTAGGGAATAAACCACTTGCCATCGCCAAGACGATATCTACCTCGAACACCGATGATGCCATCTAAAAGATCTTTATTCTGTGTACTGCTTCCCGAGCGCGCAAGATGGCCGGTCGGTCCATTGAACTCCCAATCAAGTGACGCTTTGACCTTGAAGTACCGAAACCCGGCCAGGATATCCAAAGACGCATTTGATGTGTTGATCACATTGTAAAAACCACCGAGCTGCCAGATCAGTCCGCTGAACTCTGTTTTTGTCCCTGTATCGATCGGAATCGACCGACCGAGAGGGCCATTGATGGCTTTCACCTTACTGTCATCTGCCGACACGTCAAGATAAACAATATCCGTCAACACCCCCCACCTGCCTTTCCGAGCCTCTGCGCTGAACATCACGGCGAAGTCGAGGGAGGACAAATAATCACTGGGACGGACTTTAACGTCGGCGCTGTTGCTTGACCCCCTCGGCACTTGAAACGAGGAGTCACCACTGATCGTAGCTCCCCAAAGGTAGGGTGTAACCGAAAACTCCCAGGCCTCCGATCCTGTCTCGGATGCGCTCGCGTACGTCAGGGGCGTCAACAACGCACACGCCGAGCCAATTATTTTGATTCGAATCAAATAACCCATGGCACCCCCTATTTATAGTTATCTTGTTGATTTTCATGGCCTATATGTAAAGCACGAAGAAAATGCCAAATCAAGTTCACTATTTGACGGTATAGCCACGCCCTTCGAGACACGCGCTTTGCGCTTTTGTAAACGCTCCCTGCTGATTCTGCGTGGCTTCGGCCTTCTTGTTATTCTGTGCAGCATTTCTGCGCCGGCTTTCACCACGTGCGGCAACAGCCCCTACCGCCGCGCCTGCACCGGCATCGTCACCGATGACCTCTCCAACAATGGCTCCTCTGGCTGCTCCACGAATACCTGCGCCCGGGGTTACCCCTGTTGCGGTCTTGGGTGATTGCGAAGCTGCTTTTGGGGAGGACGTGGCTGGATCGAATCCTGTTTGATCGACAGCCCAAGCGTAGCACTGCGACTTATCGGCTTTCTGCTGCTCTGCAGACTGCCCCTTTGCCGGATAGATAAACTGCTGAGCCTGGGCCATGGGAATAAGCGCTACGCTTAACAAGAATGCAGAAGCAATTGATAATTTCATTTGTCTACCTCTGTACCTTGCCGAATCAGCCAAGATGCGTTGAAAAATTGATCTCACTAAACTTTTTAAAGCAGCGAATTTTTCATGGAGCTAAATTTTTATGCTACCTAACTAATTTGACACTTACAAGTTAATTTTTGACGCTGCATGATGTAAAAAGTCGTCAACAGATAAATGTTGATAGCCCGCATAACGCACATTGTGTCGCGCAGCGGCTCGATGATGGCTAAGTGCTGCCTGGCTCATCATGAAGAACGTTTCCTTTACGAATACTTCTTCGATTAATCGTCTGAAGCGAATGTCTAAAGTTCATTCATCCCCATTCATGTCCGTAATTTGGTGAAATCCAGGTATCCGGCTGCAACTGATACCAGTTCCTCATTCGACCGAGGATCGACTGACAACCTGGGAATTTTCCCCAGGAGCGGCGCCGCTATGCGTGACGCCAAGGCGTCTACGTTTGCATCCATATCAAGCATATCCGCATCGACAGTATTGGCAACCCATCCTGCCAGTTGCAAGCCCCGCGCGGAAATCGCCTCTGCACTCAGCAACGCATGACTGATGCAACCTAGACGCAACCCCACAACCAGGATAACCGGCAAACCTAGCTGCAGGGCCAAATCGGCCGTATCGACTTGCTGGCTTAAAGGAACCCGAAAGCCTCCTACCCCTTCAACCACCACCACATCGGCGCACTGCGCGATCTGGCTATAGCATTCCAGAATATGCGACAACATTATCGTACGGCCTTCCTGTGCCGCCGCAATATGGGGCGCCACAGGTCGACATAATAAATATGGCGTGGCAAGTGCGGCCGGCAGCGCCACGCTGGCTTGCGCCGCAAGGGCATCAGCGTCGTCGCAGCGCCAGACGCCTTGGCGCAGCTCAGCACCGGCCGCAACAGGTTTCATAGCGGCGGTGCGCAGGCCGGTTTGCGTCAAAGTGCGCAATAGGCTGCTGGCGACCAGTGTCTTGCCGATTTCAGTGTCAGTGCCAGCAACAAAATAGCCCCGCGTTGGTTTAGCCATGATGAATCACGCTGTCAAATACCGCCGCCGTTCGCGCTCCCATAAGATCACATTCAGCATCGTCAAGGATATACGGAGGCATAAGATAAACCGTGCGGCCTATGGGCCGCAACAGCAACTCATTTTCAAGTGCTTTGGCAAAAAACCGCTGTGAGAAATTGGCTGCAGCAGCGGGATCCTCTATCGCCGCATCAAATGCCCAAATCATGCCGCGCTGCCGAAAGTGCCGCACCTGCGCGTGATCTGCCAGCGGCGCCAAGGCCGCTGTAATGCGCTGCGCACGGTGCCGATTGGCATTCAGGACATCGTCTTGTTCAAAAATCTCCAGCGTCGCCAAGGCCGCCCGGCACGCCAGCGGATTGCCCGTGTATGAGTGCGAATGCAAAAAACCCCGGGCTACATCGGCATCATAAAAAGCTTGGTAAATGGCGTCCGTCGCCATCACCAGCGACAACGGCAGATAACCGCCGCTAATACCTTTGGACAGGCAAACCAAGTCAGGCCAAATAGGCGCCCCATCTGGGCTTGCCGCTTGTTCAGAAGCGAAAAACGTACCGCTACGGCCGCAGCCGACAGCAATTTCGTCAAAAATCAGATGGACTTGGTAGCGATCGCATAAGGCTCGGACTTCCGATAAATAGATCGGATCGTGCATGGCCATTCCCGTTGCACATTGCACCAGCGGTTCGATGATGACCGCCGCAATATGCTTTGCACGCTGCTGAAGCAAGGTCTCCAGCGAGTCTGCTGCGCGGCGCGCCACATCGGCAGCGGTTTCGCCATTCTGAGCCGCGCGCGCATCAGGCGACATGACGACATGCGCCTGCCGCAGCAACGGACCGTAGGCATCGCGGAATAAAGCCACGTCGGTGACAGCGAGCGCACCGAGCGTTTCACCGTGATAGCTACCCTTGAGACAAACGAACTCCTGTTTAGTGCTATGGCCCGCATTGCGCCAAGCGTGGAAACTCATTTTCAGCGCGACCTCGACCGCCGAAGCGCCATCTGAAGCGTAAAAGCAATGGCCCAGTGCATTCCCCGTACGGGCAGCCAAATTTTCCGACAAACGAATCACCGGCTCATGCGTAAACCCGGCCAACATGGCATGCTCAAGTTTATCTAATTGATCTTTAAGCTGAGTGTTAATGCGGGGATTGGCGTGGCCAAACAGATTGACCCACCAAGAACTAATCGCATCCAGATAGCGGTTGCCATCAGGTCCGTACAGCCAAGCCCCTCGGCCGTGGCTGACTGGAACCAGCGGAACCCTCGTATGATGCTGCATCTGCGTACAAGGATGCCAGACGCTTTTAAGACTGCGCTCAACCATATCCGAACGCGATGACGATGACACATTTACGTGTTTGGCAGCTAGTGTTTTCAGTGCCGCGATCAGAAGGGCAACTTGTTCGCAGGTATGAGCGGCCGATAACGATATCCGAAGACGGGCCGTGTTTTCAGGAACAGTGGGCGGACGGATTGCCGGCACCCAAATACCCTGTTCACGCAAGCCTTGCATCAACTCAAGCGCCAACGCATTGTCTTTGACGATAAGCGCCTGGATTGCCGTCTCCGATGGCGCTAATCGCCATGGCAACCCCGCCAAACCATCCTGCAATTGATTGATCAGCGTGCGCAGATGCCGCTGCCGCGTATCACTCGACTCCAGCAGCGATAGTGCTGCCATTAAGGCACTGCCCAGCAAAGGCGGGCTAGCGGTAGTAAATACATAAGTGCGGGCACGCTGCAACAGCCATTCGATCAATATGGAATCACCGGCGACAAATGCACCCGCAACGCCTGCCGCCTTGCCCAATGTGCCCATATACAAAACTCGTTCCGACACCAGGCCAAAATGAGCCAGACTGCCCCGCCCTTGCGGACCCAGCACGCCGAAACCATGGGCATCGTCCAGCAATAACCAAGCGTTGTATCGCTCACAAAGCGCCACGAGTGCAGGCAATGGCGCAATATCGCCGTCCATGCTGAACACGCTATCGCTAAGAATCAGCTTACGGCGACTGGTGTCTTTCGCGAGCAGGGCTTCCAATTGGCTCATGTCGCTGTGCTCATAAACAAAGGAGTCAGCTTTCGACAAGCGGGCTCCGTCGATCAGGCAGGCATGGTTAAGGCGATCGGAAAAAATGGCGTCACCGGCACCGACCAGCGCCGGGATCACCCCAATATTGGCCATATAGCCATTGGAAAAATACAAAGCCCGAGGCAAGCCGACAAACGCCGCCAAGGCAGTCTCGAGTTCGTCGATCGCGCTGCTATGCCCGCTTAGCAGCGCCGATGCAGAGGCACCCACACCGAACCGATCCAGCCCCGCATGCGCGGCAGCAATCAGCGCCGGATGATTCGCCAGGCCCAGATAGTCGTTGCTGCAAAAGGCAAGGTAAGGCTCACCGTCAACCTGTAATAACGGCCCTTGCGGGCCATCGACAACTCGCCGCTGTCTTAGCAGGCTTTGCTCTTGCAAGGACCGCAAATCGGTCTGAATATCGTCAAGTAAATTATCCATGCGGCATGGTAGGACCTGGCGAAGGCACGACGCAAGCCAATACTTA
Organism: Pollutimonas bauzanensis; assembly: GCF_040393045.1. Classification (GTDB taxonomy): domain Bacteria; phylum Pseudomonadota; class Gammaproteobacteria; order Burkholderiales; family Burkholderiaceae_B; genus Pollutimonas; species Pollutimonas bauzanensis_A. The sequence continues at coordinate 7,699 of NZ_JBEBUX010000167.1, forward strand.
ATGCCAACTTAAGAGACGATGAATGATTTTACCTATTAAAAATGCCTAACTCTAACTTTCCAGCCAAACTAACAATCAACGCCTGCCATTTTTTCACGCTAAAGAATTGTATGTAACTAAGACAAAG
>NZ_JBEBUX010000168.1:0-7710 GCF_040393045.1 Pollutimonas bauzanensis
ACGAACGAGGCCACGCGATGTTCGGCGCCGAAGGGCGACGAACCGGCAACGAGGAGCAAAACACCTCCTCCCAGGACCTGGCACGCCGCTTAAGAAAAGATACTGAGGCTATGACCCTACACGTGACCACAGGGGATACTGACCATGGCCGAACACGTCGCTTAAGAAAAGATGCTGACACCGACGCTGAGACGATTAAACCTCGACCCGCTTCGCATTCCCCAACCCCAGATAGCTTTCAATCACCCGCGGATTACCGCTAAGCTCGTTAGCCTTGCCTTCCAGCACAATCTCGCCTGTTTCCAGTACATAACCATAATCCGCCACTTGCAACGCCGCCCGCGCATTCTGCTCTACCAGCAAAATCGCTACACCTGTGCTACGTAAACGCGAAATGATCTGGAAAATCTCGCGTGCGATCTTGGGAGCCAGACCCAGGCTAGGCTCATCCAGCATCAGCAATTGGGGCTGCGCCATCAGCGCCCTGCCCACGGCCAGCATCTGGCGCTCGCCGCCCGATAACGTCCCGGCCTCTTGCGTTCTCCGTTCACGCAGTCGAGGGAACAAATCATAGACTTCATTTATGGTTTCTTTCCAACCATGCTTGCCCGCCCGATACAACCGGAACCCACCCAACAGCAAGTTGTCTTCCACCGACATGCTGCCAAACAGTTCGCGTCTTTCCGGGACCAGGGAAATGCCGTCGGACACCCTGCGCTCGACCTGCCACGAACCGATTTCAGCACCCAGATACTCGACCGACCCTATGCTGTGTCCGGACGCCGGCAATGATCCCATGATGGAATTGAGCAAGGTGGACTTGCCCGCACCATTCCCGCCAATCACCGTTACGATGCTGCCCCGCGTCACCAGAATATTGGCGCCTGCCACCGCATTGACCTTGCCATATTTCGCTGACAAGTCCGTAACTTTCAAAACTGCGTGCTTAGGCTTGTTGACGGCGCTCATGCGTTTCTCCCTACCGCGCCGGTAGCGGTGTTTGATGCAACCACAGCATCTTCGGACTCTTGATAAGGGGCGTCGTTGAAGTCAAGATCCTCATCGATGCCGCCCAAATAAGCCTCCAGAACAGCCGGATTCTGCTGGATGTCTGCGGGCAGACCTTCAGCCAGCTTGGTTCCGAAATCCATTACGACAAGATGATCTGTAAGATTCATCACGAAATCCATATCGTGCTCAACCAGCAAAATGCTCATCCCTTCCTGTCGCAATTGATCCAGCACTTTGGCCAATTCCTGCTTTTCTTTATAGCGTAATCCTGCTGCAGGTTCGTCCAGCAATAACAACACCGGATCTGCCGCCAAAGCACGGGCGATCTCCAGAATCCGTTGTTGCCCTAGCGCGAGATTGCCGGCCTGCTCATACAAATACTCGCCCAGGCCAACGCGTTGTAGCTGTTTGGCAGCTTCATGCAACAGCTTCGCCTCGTCGGCACGCTCGGCATGCAAGGCCGCAGCCAATACACCGACCTTGCTGCGCAAATGCGCACCCAGCGCCACATTCTCCAACACCGTCATTGTGGGCAAAAGCTGTACATGCTGGAACGTACGCCCCACCCCCAGCTTGGCGATCTCACGCGAAGGCAAGACATCCAACCGCTGATCCAGGAAACGGACGATGCCACTAGTGGCCGGCAACATCCCGGTAATAAGATTGAACGTCGTACTCTTGCCTGCCCCGTTCGGGCCGATAAGCCCCATGATCTCACCCGCTTTCAGCGAGAAACTGATGTCGTTCACGGCCACCAGGCCGCCGAACTCCTTGCGGATAGCATCGACTTCCAATACCAGCGTGCCTCTTTCCGGCCGTTCACGTTGGGGCAAAGCCGGCGCCTCGGGCGGCGGAGCCACTCGCCGACGTTCACTGCGGCCAGCCAATACCGACCACCAGGAAGAAAGTATTGGCCAAACACCATCGCGCGCGTACTGCAAAACCAGTATCATCAACACGCCAAAAACGATGAGTTCAAAGTTGTAATTCGTGTCGAGAATCTTTGGCAGCACGTTCTGCAACTGATCTTTAAGTGTCAAGATCAGTCCCGATCCCAGTACGGCTCCCCATACGCTGCCTGCGCCGCCCACCACCGCCATGAACAGGTACTCGATTCCATAGTTCAGGCCAAAGGGGCTGGGACTAACGGCGCGCTGCATATGGGCATATAGCCAGCCAGACAATGATGCCAGCAGCGCGGCATAGACAAAGATGATGACTTTATAGCTGGCCATGTTGATACCGAACGACTCGGCCATGCCCCCGCTGCTTTTGAGTGCGCGAATGGCACGGCCTGGCCGAGAATCCAGGAGGTTGCGAGTTGCCCACATCGACAATAGTACGGCTATCCAGATCAGATAATAGATATAACGCCCATTGCCCAGCGAGATGCCAAAGAACTGAATGGGGTTGATCCCGGCTATCCCGTCATATTGGCCCAGAAATTCCAGATTGCCGAACAGATAGTACAAAGCCAGACTCCAGGCCAGCGTACACAATGGCAAGTAATGCCCGGACAGCCGCAAGGTAATGGCGCCCAGGATATAAGCCACCACGAAAGTGACTGCAAGCCCGATCAGCAAGCCAATCCAGGGCGACCAGCCTATCGAGGTCGTCAGCCATGCAGTCGCATAAGCGCCAATGCCTACAAAGGCAGCTTGCCCGAATGAAGTAAGGCCGCCAACGCCAGTGAGCAGCAGCAGTCCCAGCACGACCAAACTGGCCAAACCCACGTAGTTGAGATGCGTAATCCAGAACTCAGGCGTACCGGAAAACATGGGTAAAACCGCCAGCACAAGCACCACGGCAATAAGCAACAATCGGTTCATGGCTTACTCCTCGTCGTCCGTATGGTGCGTGCCAAACGAGCGCCACAACAACACAGGAATAATCAGCGTAAACACGATCACCTCTTTGTAGGCGCTGGCCCAGAACGAAGAAAAAGCTTCCAGAATACCGACGAATAAAGCACCGCCGGCGGCAATGGGGTAGCTGACCAGGCCCCCGAAAATCGCCGCTACAAAGCCCTTCAACCCAATCAAGAAGCCGGTATCGTAGTAGACAGTTGTGACCGGCGCGATCATCATGCCCGACAACGCACCGATGGCGGCTGCCAGCGTAAACGTCAGGCTACCCGACATATTTGTGCTGATCCCAACCAGGCGCGCACCCCTGCGATTAACCGCGGTGGCGCGTAGAGCACGACCGTATAGCGTTTTGCTGAAAAACAGCCACAGACTGATAATGAGCACAGCACAAGTACCCAGCACGAAAAAGGTCTGGGCCGACCAGCTGACCACACCCATTTGCACCTCGCCTTCAATAAAAGGAGGGGTACGCCAACCTTCTGCGCCGAAAAACACCAAGGCCAGTCCCGTAAGAGCAAAATGCACCGCGACGGAAATGATCAGCAGCACCAATACACTGGCTTCCGCCACAGGCTGATAAACCAGCCGATACACCATAGGACCCAAGGGCACAACCAGAGCCATAGAAAAAAGAATACTAATCCAGAGCGATGTATCTTTACTTACGATGTAGGGGGCAAGCAGATACAGGGCGACAGGCAGCAACACTGTCCAGGCAAAAGTCTTGCCCATGCCCGACCAATTACTGCTGCGTATGGCCGCAATAAGCTCCACTGCAAACACCACGAAGCCAACGATAGGTAGCAAAGTGACAGTGCCGGGTATGCGGCCGTTAACCATGAAAGCCAAAGTCAGTGCGCCGAAAGCAACGAATTCGCCCTGGGGAATGAAAATGACTCGCGTCACAACAAACACCAGCACTAGCGCCAAGCCTAATAGTGCATAAATAGCGCCATTCATGACACCATCTTGCAGCAATATCAGCAATATAGTTGAATCCATTTTCGGACAACACCATAACAATAGGGCACGGCCTGTCTTGCACCCCTATTTCAGACAAAGATAACAAATACCGGCCCTTAAGGCCGGTATTCGTATCAACTTAGATGCCGCGTCAACAATTCGACACGAACGGACCCGATCGCAAAATACGAATCGGGCCCGCCATTGTACGGATTACAGATCAGGCTGATACGTCCACTTGCCATCAACGACCTTAACCATTACGCGAGCGCGCTTGTCAAAGCCGGCATGATCAGTCGGGCTCATGTTGAACACACCCTGCGATGCAGGCAAATCCTTGATTTGCTCGATCGCGTCGCGCAGTGCCTGACGGAACTCGGCGGTACCAGGCTTGGCACCGGTTTTAAGCGCTTGAGGAATGGCCGTCGACACCAACAACCCGGCGTCCCACATATGGCCGCCAAAGGTGTTGATCGTGTCCGCACCGTATTTGGCTTCGTATTTGGTTTTATATTCCAGCGCGCTCTTCTTGACCGGATTGCTATCGGGCAATTGGTCGGCCACCAGCAATGGGCCGGCCGGCAGGATCATGTCATTGCAGTCTTTGCCGCAAACACGCAGCACGTCGTTATTGGCCGCACCGTGGGTCTGATACATGATGCCCTTGTAGCCGCGGCTTTTGAGCTCGCGCTGTGGCAATGCCACAGGTGTACCCGAACCCGCTACCAGAATGCCGTCAGGCTTGGCCGCCACCAGCTTCAGGGCCTGGCCCGTTACGCTGGTATCGGTACGGCCATAGCGTTCGACGCCGACCATCTTGATACCCTTGGCTTTTGCGGCTTCAGTCATAACATTAAGCCAACCTTCGCCATAGGCATCGCTATAGCCGATAAAGCCCAAGGTTTTCACCCCTTGCTTGGCCATGGCGTCGGCCAGGGCGCTGGCCATCAACTGATCGTTTTGCGGGGTCTTGAAGACCCACTTGCGGGCGCCTTCAACGGGTTCAACAATCTTGGCATTCGCCGCGACACTAATCATGGGGGTGCTGGTTTCACCCGCTACGTCCACCATAGCCAGCGAACCGGGCGTCACCGAAGTGCCAATCACCACATCCACCTTGTCGTCGGTGATCAACTTACGCATATTCTTGACGGCCACTGTCGTGTCAGTGCCATCGTCAAGCACGATGTATTGAATCTTCTGCCCGGCAATTTCAGTTGGCAGCAAGGCGACCGTATTGCGCTCCGGAATCCCCAGCGACGCCGCGGGGCCGGTGCTGGCCACGGTAATGCCAACTTTGATCTGTGCCGAAGCTATCATGGGTAACGCAAGCGCTACGGCTCCCGCCAACACCGAAAGTCGAACTGACTGATTGAAATTCATTATTGTGTCTCCATGGATGGCACGGTATCCGGCCCGGGAAAGGTGGCGTTAAAAGTTATACAAAAAATCGCACGCTCTTGAAAATAGCGTATCACGTCGAATCGGCAGAAAACATAGGTGTTTTCCATTTATAAAGTTTAGGACTCTAGTAATTTTACGAATGCCTCGGGATTATGGACAAAAATAGAAACAAAGTCTTTTAGGGGATTCCCTGCATAGACATGGTAGAAAAAGTACCATGACAGGGGAACCTCTTGATTCGATCAAAGTCGATTAACATGGCATATCAATTCGTACGGCTTTTTTATAGGTGTTCATGTGAACAAGATCCAGAAAACCGACGCCGAGTGGCGTGAACAACTGACTCCAGAAGAGTATGCCGTAGCCCGGCAAAAAGGCACCGAGCGTCCATTTACCGGCCGGTACTGGGATACTGAACAGACAGGCATCTACCGTTGCGTAGGCTGTGGAACTGCGCTATTCGCTTCGGACACCAAATTCGATGCTGGCTGCGGTTGGCCCAGCTATTTTGAAGCCATCAATCCCGATAACGTACGTCAGGAAATCGACACCAGCCATGGCATGGAGCGCATTGAAGTGCTTTGCAATGTCTGCGACTCCCATCTTGGCCATGTATTCCCCGACGGTCCTCCCCCTACCGGCAGGCGCTATTGCATCAATTCCGTTTCCCTGAAATTCGAACCGACTAAATGAAGAAATTCCTTTTCGACCTCTTTCCACTGATACTTTTTTTCGTGGCGTTCAAGTTTTCCGATATTTTTACGGCGACGGCAGTAGCCATTGCCGCAGGCGTGGGTCAGTTCATCTGGCTCAAGGCTACTGGCAAGGCCATAGAAGCCACCCACTGGATCAACCTGACTGTCATAGTGGTATTCGGCGGTGCAACGCTATTTTTCCATAATGATGTCTTCATCAAATGGAAACCAACGGTCCTGTACTGGCTGTTCGCCACCATTTTGGTAGGCGGAAAATGGTTTTTTGGCCGCAACCTCATGCAAAAGCTGATGGGTGCGCAAGTTGCCATGCCTGCTGCGGCCTGGGACAAGCTCAACTACAGTTGGGCAGGTTTCTTCGTGCTGTCGGGTGCGCTCAACCTCTACGTCGCCTTCTCGGGTGCATTCACTGAAGCGCAATGGGTCAATTTCAAGGTATTCGGCCTTATGGCCTTGCTACTCTTGTTTGTCATTGCCCAATCAATTTGGCTAGGCAAACACATGAAAGACAGCACTGAAACCGTCGCCCTTCCTGGCGCCACGGAACCAAAAAAGGAGTCATGATGTCTACAGATCGTATGGACGAACTGGAACAGCGTCTGGCACCGCTGGCTCCTACTTATTTCGAAATCATTGACGAGTCGCACTTACACGCCGGACACGAAGGCAGCAAAAATGGCGCAAGTCACTTTCGGGTTGTTATCTGGTCCGATCAATTTAACGGACTCAACACACTGGCCCGCCACCGACTTGTGTATGATCGCGTACACGATTTAATGCCTTATCCCATTCACGCTCTGGCAATTGTTGTCAAAGCCACCAAGTAAAAGGAATTACATGAAACGACTCGCCGTATTTGCAGCAGCTTGCGCTATTGCCGTACCCGTTTACGCGCAAAATATCGCCAGCGTCAATGGACAAGCTATTACGCAAGCTAAATTGGATCAATTTGTTGCCTTGCTGGTCAGCCAAGGGGCGCAAGATACGCCCGAACTACGCACCCAGGTCAAGCAAGAAATGGTCAACCGCCTGGTCGCCGTGCAAGCTGCCGAGAAAGCCGGTATCGACAAGCAGCCAGCAGTGACTCAGGAAATAGAACTGGCCCGCCAAGGCATCCTGGTTCGGGCCCTGATGGCTGATTACCTGAAAAAGAATCCGGTCACCGATGCCAGCATTCAGGCAGAATACGACAAAATTAAAAAAGAACAAGCAGGCAAGCAAGAGTTCAAACTGCGCCACATCCTGGTTAAAGACGAAAAGACAGCAACCGATTTGACCGCTGCAATCAAAAGCAAGAAAGTGACTTTTGACGCGGCCGCCAAGAAAGACTCCATTGATCCAGGCAGCGGCAAGAACGGCGGCGACTTGGGCTGGGGACCAGCCAGCAACTACGTGCCTGAGTTTGCAAAAGCTGTTGAAGGCCTGAAAAAAGGCGAAATGACTGCTAAACCGGTCCAAACGCAATTCGGCTGGCACATTATCCAGGTTGAAGACAGCCGTGCCGTGAAGTTCCCGGAACTGGCCGAGGTCAAGCCTCAAATCGAGGAAATGCTGCGTCAGCAACAACTGGCCGAGTATCAGCAAGGGCTGATCAAAAGCGCTACCATCAAGTAACGATGGGGTTGCCGGGCTGGGTTAACGCACAGGGTGTGTAGCCTCCAGCCGTGATCAAGTCAGTGAGAACGCCGTTAAACCTATGTGTTTAATGGCGTTTTTTCTTGCTTGGTGTTTTTTCTTGCTTGGTGTTTTTT
>NZ_JBEBUX010000169.1:0-7678 GCF_040393045.1 Pollutimonas bauzanensis
GGTGTATTCCCTTAACTACAACGTCTTCGACATCTGGATGACGGCAGCATTTGGCGTGGTCGGTTATATCTGGTCCAAGCTCAAGTGCGAGGGTGCGCCGTTGCTGTTGGGTCTGGTGCTTGGACCCATGATGGAAGAGAACTTCCGTCGGGCATTGCTGTTGGCTCGCGGCGACTACTCTACATTTGTCATGCGACCATTGTCGGCTTCGCTACTAGGCGCAGCATTGTTGCTGGTTGTCATTGTGGCCTTGCCTTCCATACGCAAGAAACGTGAAGAGACGTTCGTCGAAGAGGATTAATATTGTTTTGGCAAAAGCCCCTTGATGGTTGCATCAAGGGGCTTTTTCTTGCCCGGACTAACCCTCGCGGTATGAGTCAGGGATATGGTTTTTTGAAGAAGGGTGTTCCAGCTTGAGAGCTATTGCGTGATGTCCCTGGTGACTTCGTCCAGTTTTTCCGACTGTGCCAGCGAAACATTGACCACGTCTGCCATGATTTCCGTAACGCGCTTGGATGATGTCAGTATATTGTCCATGGTCGAACCTGCGGAATGAACCAGGATGGCGCCGCGTTCTATCTGTTCGCCTGACGCAACAATCAACGCTTTGATTTCCTTGGCTGCGGAAGCGCTGTTTTGCGCAAGGCTGCGCACTTCAGCGGCGACGACAGCAAAGCCCCTGCCTTGCGGGCCGGCGCGCGCCGCTTCGACAGCGGCGTTCAGCGCCAGAATGTTTGTCTGGAAGGCGATGCCATCCATGACGCCAATGATGTCTGATATTTTTCGGGAGCTTTCGGTGATGGCGTCCATGGTTTGTACGACATCGGCTACCGTGCGCCCGCCTTGCTCGGCGACATTACAGGCTTCTTGCGCCAGGTCATTTGCCTGGGTAGCCCGTGTTGCGTTTTCTTTTAGACCTTGCACCGCGACTTCAAGTGTTTGGGCTGCGGTGAAGCGCCGGGTGATGTCGGTGGCGTATTTCACTACTTTGAACGGCCTGTTTTCGGTATCCAGAATCGGGTTGTAACTGGCTTCTATCCAGACTTGCCGTCCGCCTTGGCCTATGCGTAGGTACTGACCTGTCTGGTATTGGCCTTTGCTTAGTTGTTTCCAGAATTCGCGATACGCGGGGCTGCTGATGTGCGAAGGCTGTACGAACATGCTGTGATGCTGACCGACGATTTCGTCCAGTCTGTAGCCCATGGCCTCCAGGAAAAGGTCATTGGCTTTGATGATGGTGCCGTCGAGCTTGAACTCGATAATTGCCTGGACTCTGGATATGGCCGCCAACTGGCCGCGGCTGTCGGCATTGCGACGTTCTTGCTCAGTGATGTCGGTTGCGTACTTTACGACCTTCACAGGCCGGCCATCGTGATCGAGAATAGGGTTGTAGCTGGCCTGCAGCCACACTTCACGCCCATCTTTGGCAATCCGTTTATAGCGTCCAGTGTCGTAGTCGCCCCTGCCAAGCTTTTGCCAGAACTGGGCATAGGCGGCCGACTGCCGGACAGCGGGATCAATAAAAATCTGGTGATGTTCGCCCTGGATTTCTTGTAGCGTATAGCCCATGGTGTCCAGGAAGTTTTGATTGGCTATCAGTATATGGCCGTCGAGATCGAACTCTATGACCGCCTGGGCTCTCTGGATGGCGGCCAACTGGCCTTGCAAATCAGATTGGCGGCGGCTGGCGCCGAAAATGCGTTTGAAGGCTGAGTCTTGAGTCATCGTATCGTTCACTTTTCACTGGCGGATGAGGCCAAGGCCCTGAAGTGAGTTTTTGGCGTGCCACGGGGCTATTTTGATTTAGGTTTATAGGTTTACGGCAGCACGGCCGTAAACTTTAGTCCTTGCGGGCTTTGGCGTTACGCTGCCGCTGGCCGCGCCATCAACGTAAATTCCTTAGGCGGAAGTAATAGCGCGATCACCGCGGCCATCAGCAACACGACACCAGCGCTGCCGAAGGCAACCCAGTGTGTGCCGAATGCCTCGTAGGCCCACCCGCCCAGCCACGAGCTAATCATCGCTCCGACTTGATGGCCCAGATAGGCGCAGCCATACAACACACCGACCAGCCGCACGCCATAGATATCGGCCAAGAGTGCTGACGACAGGGCGATGCTGCCCGCCCATACGATGCCGCCTATGGCGGCTGCGGTATAAAGTTCCCAATGTGCGCCTACCACCAGTAGGGCGAAGAACCCCAGGCCCCGCACGAAATAGATGGCAGCCAATAGTTTCTTGCGCGGCACGATATCGGAAATGCGACCCAACACCAGAGTGCTGAAAATGGCGACCAAGCCGATCAACCCTATGCCCAGTGAACTGGTGGTTGCATCGAAGCCGTGATCCATCAGCATAGGCACGCCATGCGTGCCCAGTAAGTTCATGCTGAAGCCGCAAGCGAACAGGCCTAAGGTAATCTTCCAGAATGGCGAGGTGCGCAGGGCTTCGCGCAGCTTCAGGCTTTCTGCCAAGGATCGTTTGCCTGCGGGCAGGGCAGCGACTTCTTCGCGGGTTCGGTCGCCATGCGCAGGCGCATCATCCCGGATGACGAGTAGCGCCATAGGAACAGTAAACAAGGTGTAGACGGCGGCGAAACCAAGCATGGTTGCCTGCCATCCGGCCGCTTCGATTGCCACGTTCAGTAGCGGTGTCATGACGGCAATTCCCGCCATGGAACCCGTAGAAAGAAAGAATAGGGCCATGCCCCGGCGTCGTATGAACCACCGGGCCAGCACAGGTGTAAGCGTGACTGGGCTGGCCAGTGCCAGGCCTATGGAAAGCAGTATGCCGAAGGCAAGCAGGAAGCTGATGGGATCGCGGGCATACACAGTCCATATCGATGCGGCTACGACCACGGCATTGCCCAGCAGCAGTACGGGGCGCGTGCCGTGCTTGCTGACCAGATAGCCAGCTATAGGCATCCCCAGGCCATAACAAAGCATGCCGATGGCAATAATGCCCGAAAGCAGGCTGCGGCTGAAACCCAGGTCTTCTACCATAGGCAGGAAGAAGGGCCCGATGCCCATGCGCATGCCCACCGTCAGCAAGGTCAGCATCGTCGCCGCGGCGACGATGTTCCATCCGAAGTACCAACTACCGAAACGCTTTGCGGCCAACTCTATCTCCTGGGATGATGCAGAAATATACCCGATAATTGAAGCTTGAAAAGTTTTTCCAAGCGAGCTTTGGTGTTCAGTTTGAAAGGTAGGCGCGGCTCATTAGCAGCAACGATACCAGGATGGTAATTAGCGCAAAGCCGGCTTGAAGCCATCTTTCAGGTAGTGAGGGGGCAATCAGCCTTCCCGCCAGCATACCGCCAACCGCGGCGGTAATGAAATACCAGCCCGCGATGGATATCTGTGCGCCCGAAACCAGGGCGCTTGCTACCGAACTCATCGAAATCAGGGCAATGACCATCAACGAGGTTGCAACGATACCGTGCATACTGATATTACTGAAGTGCTTGAGCGCTGGAACGATCAAGAAGCCGCCGCCCACGCCCAGCATGCCTGTGAACAATCCTGATATCGAGCCCACAGTGGCCAGAATGGACGAGGACTTCCAGTTCCAATGCAGTTTTCCTGTAGCAGGATTGATCATGCATTGCTTATGCAGGGTTGTCGGGACGTGCTGTCGCCTCGAACTCTTCCAGACTTGCAACAGCATGCGTAGGGCAACAAGCAGCATGATCAGGCTGAACAGCGTCATGAGAAACAGGGAAGATACTTGGTGCGCGATCCAGATTCCCAGCGGCGAAATGATAGACCCTAGCAGGGCCATCAGGAATGCTGCCTTGTAGCGAACCAGCCCTTTACGCAACCCGTCCAAAGCCCCTAATAGGGCCGCACTGCCTACCGCCATCAATGCAATGGGTGTCGCCTGGGTCATGTTCATTCCCATCCCTAGCACCAGTGCGGGCACGGCCAGTATGCCTCCGCCTGCACCAGTCAGCCCCAGTACCATTCCGATCACTGATCCAAACGCAATACTCGTCAGTGTCATTGTTGGCTAGGCACGAATGTAGGTCCAGCCATCTTGCTGCATAGTGACCAAAGCAATGGCGGCGCTTGGCACGGTTTGCAAGGCAGGGGGTGCAACGGCGCCGATTTTGCTGAGTGTGTTCGCGCATGCGAGCAATAGCATGTCGGTCTCTGGATGCGACGTCTCCAGAGCGGCGCGCACCCCGTCTGCATTAACCACGATATGTACTTGGGCGTCAGGCCGATCGCGCAGAATATTCAGTGCGTTGTTGCGGGCGCGAGCCAAGCTTGTGCCTGAGGGTGCATGTATCAATATGCGAAGGGGTAGATCATTAACGTTCATAGTTCAAGATTATATGGTTAATTTAGTAATAAGCTTATTTCTTAAATGAATATAAGGCAGGGTCAAGCTGATATGGCAGCAATAACAGTGAATTGGATAGGTATCTCATGAATGCAGTAAAGGGAATCAATTAATGGGGATGGTGTCGATAGGACCTTTTGCCATTCCCAATGGTGTCTTCGCGGGCCTGCTGGCGTTTTTAAGCTTTACAGTTTTGGTGTCTATTGCAGCGCGACGCATGGACAAAAAATTTGACGCTTGGTCGACCGTGGCATTGATCGTGGGCCTGGTCGTGGCAAGACTGGTCTACGTTGCGTTGAATTGGGCAACGTTTTCTTCTGATCCCTTGCGGACATTCATGTTCTGGCAAGGTGGGCTCGAGTGGCGCTCAGGCGTGATGGCCGCGGTAGCCTGTTCGTTTTTTATGTTTCGTGCTTGGCGTACCAGAGGCATGGCCGTAGCGATATTGGGCGCAAGCGTGCTTGTATGGTTGGCTGCTGGAGTTGCATTGAATGACACAAAAGAGGGGATGCCTCTTCCCGATGTCACTCTGATCGATGCCAAGGGAACGCAAGTTGAACTGCGCCAGTATGCTTTCGGCCCTGTAGTTGTTAACTTGTGGGCTACCTGGTGTTCGCCGTGCAGGCGCGAGTTGCCCGCCATGGCGGCGCTAGCTGCGCAAAACCCTAATCTTCCTTTTTTATTCATCAATCAGGCAGAAGACCCTATCGCAGTCCAGGCCTTCTTGAAGCAACAGTCGCTTACTTTGGAGCATGTCCTGTCCGATGCGCGCTCGGAAGTGGCTCTCGCGCTGGGTACAGTCGGCATTCCGATAACCTTGTTTTTTTATGATGATGCGTTAGTAGACATGCATGCTGGCGAAATCTCTCCGGAGATGCTGAAGCGAAAAACCGAGGCACTACTTAATCATTGATTGGCCAGCGTTGCCGGTATTCTGTTTCTTTCGCTACCTAAGCAATTAACGTCCATTGGCACCGGCACCTCCTTCATTGAAAAGCCCCTTTGTTTCTGCTATCTTGCGCGGGGTTAATTAATACTGACAGGTGAAACATCATGCCGACCGAATCGGGTAATTCGACAAATACAACTAGTCCGACAGGGCAGGCCGATACACCAGCTAAAGGATGGCTGCTGGATGAATTCAAGGTGGGTGATTTTTTCTTTGCATCACCCAATACTCAGTATCGAGCCCGAGGAAAAGAAGGAGTCTTGTCCAGCTATAAGCCGGCGACCAGCGCCAGCGTCCAGGCATTATTCGAACAAGCCCGTCAGCGCGGGATTAGCGACCCCTTGATGTTTGGGCTGGTGCCTTTCGACAGCACCGATGCTGCCAGTATGGCTATTCCTTTGCGCTACGAAAGTGACGGCATACCAGCGGCTTCGGCTGTGTCGGCGGGCCAGCCAGCCAGCAGCAACGCAAAACCGAAAATCGTTCGACGAGAACCGGTTCCAGCGCCGCAGGAATACGGCGATATGGTGCGCAAGGCACTTACCTTGTTTGCACAGGGCGAGCTAAAAAAAGTCGTCCTGGCCCGCGCCATGGATATCGAGCTGGACCGGCCCCTGGACTACGAACGGCTATTGCCTGACCTGCTCAGTCGCAACGCCCACGGCTATACCTTTGCCGTGCCTATTTGGGCTAATGGTGATCAGACGGAGCCTACAGGCGTCATGGTGGGCGCCAGTCCCGAGTTGCTGGTACGGCGCGAAGGCGACCGCATCTATGTCAATCCGCTGGCGGGCTCCATTGGCAGAAGCAGCGATCCCGACATTGACCGTGAGCGTAGGGAAGGGTTGGCGTGCTCGGAGAAAGACCTGCGCGAGCATTCTTATGTGGTCAGCGATATTGAACGCATTCTGCGCCCTTATTGCGACGAGCTGGAAGTGCCCGCAGGCCCGTCAGTGATTGGCACCGATACGCTATGGCATCTGTCCACATACATAACCGGGAGGTTGCGCGATCCCAGCGTAACCGCACTGGACTTGTCTTGCGCCTTGCATCCGACACCGGCGATATGCGGCCACCCAACCGCTGCAGCCTTTGGGCATATCCGCGATCTGGAACCCTTTGACCGTGAATACTTTGCAGGCCTGGTTGGCTGGCAGCGGGCCAACGGCGACGGCGAATGGGCGCTTTCATTGCGATGCGCCCTGCATACCGATGCCAATCGCTTGCGCTTGTACGCGGGGGCCGGAACGGTAGCAGGCTCGGATCCCGACAGCGAGATTGCCGAAACCGCCACCAAGATGGAAACGTTCATGCGGGCGATCAGCTAATCGCCTTAGTGAAACATGCGGATTAAAAAAGCACAGGGCGCCTCGGCGCCCTGTGCTTTTTCAATAGCTCGCGTTAATTTACGCTGAGGTTAAGCCGCTTGATTAGCGGCACCCAGCGCTTGAGTTCGTCATCCATATACTGCGCGAATTCTGCAGGTTGATCGCCTACAGGCTCCATGAACTGGGATTTCAGCTTGGCCTGTACGTCGGGATTGTGGATAGCGCCGATCAGCGCATCGGCCAACTGTTGCTTGATATCGTCGGGTACGCCCGAAGGGGCGACAAAGCCTATCCAGCCAGAGCCTTCAATGCCGGGCATGCCCAATTCCGCCAGCGTGGGCACATCAGGCAGGAAGCTGGCACGCTCGCCTGCCGTCACGACAGCCAGGGCGCGTAGCCGGCCATCCTTGATCATGGACATGACGGCAATGGGCGGCAGGGCGGCAAAATGCGCATCGCCTGATAGCAGCGAGGTTACTGCGGCGGGGGATGACGGGTAGGGCACATGAACGGCCTTGCCGCCAGCGCGCTCAAGCAGCAGCTCGACCGACAGGTGAGATACCGTGCCGGCGCCTGTGGACGGAAAGTTGTATTTCGAGCCGGGTTCTTGTGTGGCCTTCAGCAGACCATCCAGGCTGGTAATGGGCGATTGCGCCGGCACAACGAGAATGTTGGGCTGGTGTACGCCCAGTGTCAGCGGCGAGAGATCTTTCTTGGGATCGTAAGGCAGGTTGTCGTACAGGACGGTGTTGTTGACCATGGGTCCGGTAATGGATACGCCAAAGGTATAACCGTCGGGCTTCGCCTTGGCGATTACGGACGTGCCCAGGTTACCGCTGGCGCCAGGGCGGTTCTGCACCACTATGGTCTGGCCGAGGGTTTCGCCGGCTTTTTCGGCAATCACGCGGGACATGACATCGGGGCTGGAACCGGGGCCGAACGGCACAATCAGTGTTAGCGGCTTCGCAGGCCATTTATCTGCGGCCAGGGCGGGCATTGTTACGGTGAGAGCCAAAGCCGCCACCAGGCTGGCTCGAATTAGTCTGCGCATAGT
>NZ_JBEBUX010000170.1:0-7559 GCF_040393045.1 Pollutimonas bauzanensis
TGCGCTCGGGCGTCATCACTGAAGCCGACTATCTGCGCATGATCGGCAAAGTCATCAGCAATGTTCACCGCAGTGCAGGCCGCTTCAAGCAAAGTGTTGCCGAAAGCTCATTCGATTCGTGGACGCGTTATTACAAGCAGGACGAAAACTCACCCAATGCACTGGTCAGCTACTACACCAAGGGTTCGCTGATTGCCATGGGATTGGACATCGTCATCCGCAAGGAATCCCAAGACGCGAAATCTCTGGACGACGTGATGCGGCTATTGTGGCAACGCTACGGCCGTGATTTTTATCGCGGCCGTACAACTGGCATCACGGAAGATGCCATGCCCGGCCTGGTACACGAAGCCACCGGCGTGGATGTTTCTGACTTCATCGCACGCTATGCCTACGGACGCGATGACGTACCCCTGGAGTCGCTACTGGAATCGCTAGGCATTACCGTGACATGGAAGCCAGTAGCCGGCCCTGTCTCGCTGGATGCGCGCATGCGCACCAGCCACGGGGAAACCACTCTGGCCACGGCGTATGAAGGTGGCGCAGCCCATAGTGCGGGCTTATCTGCCGGCGATACGCTGGTCGCCATCAACGGCCTGCGCGTTACCGACAACACCTCGCTGGAACGCCTGCTGCGTTCGTACCAGGCCGGCGACCGGGTAACAGTCGTTGTGTTCCGACGCGACGAGTTGCGCGCTTTTGAAGTCGTGCTAAACGCCCCCGCCGCGACGGAGTGCGTACTGGAACGCAAGGGCTGACGAAGCCATGCTGACGGGGCTACTGCCCCGCTTCGATCTTTGCCTGAATAGCCTTGGCGGCGGTAACACCGTCAGCCAAGGCCGTTACCACGCAAGGATGTTGGCGCTGCGCAACTTCGCCTATCGCGTAGACACCGGGACAACTGGTTTGCGCCGTTTGCATATCAGTCGCAATAAACCCCTGAGCGCTGCGATGCAACCCCAACGCGTCGGCAAAGCCCACACAGGGCTCCCAGCCATAAAACACCAGGATCAAGTCGTAAGCCACGCCGTCGACGCTCCGAGCGACTGCATCAACGTGATACTCGCCCACTGAAACGCCCCCCGCCGGAATTTTGCGCACAAACTGCTGCTGCGCCCTGATAGTTCTCGCATAGATATGGACTGCGCCTGCGCCATGCTCGATCGCGTATAGCGCATTCTCGAAAGCGTTGTCGCCGCCGCCCAGAACAGCAACCCGCTTGCTACGGAAGTCTTGCGCCACAACATGCGCACCGGGACCGACCAGGATGCCGGGCAGCGAGGCCGCGCCAGATGATCCCAGCCCCACATCCGACGCCAGGGATGTTTCGACCAGCGAGCGTGCCCTCACGCCCGTCGCCAATACGACATTCCGGGCCCGTATCGGACTATCCAAGCTCGCCCCTGTCGCGGAAAACCCAAACTCGGCGTGCGAAATGTGATGAACCGGACACGACAGCCAGACGGGCACACCGGCCTGATCCAGACTCTGGGCCAGATTGTCGGCGACCTGCAGGCTGGTTTTGCCTGGCAACGACGCATTCCAATCATCGGAAAACGGATTGTCGCGGCACAAGCCGCCTACCTGGGCCTTGGCGTCCACTAAAACAGGCGCAAAACCCAGGCGCGCCAGCCACACAGCACATGACACTCCGGCCGGGCCGCCACCGATAATCAGCGCATCAAATATCTTGCTATCCGCGCTCATACCTTTTCCGACATAGTCTCGTTCGCTCCATTAATCGCTAAAGCACTACAATTCCAACAATTCTACAAGGCCGACCTTATGCCCACCCGACGCATTTTCTTTAGCCAGCTTGCGCTGGACGCACGTATTGGTATCCTGGAACACGAGCTGCGCGCTACGCAGCCCTTGCACATTGACGCCGAATTCGACGTCGATATTTCACAGGAAGTTCACGACCAGGACATACAGACCGTACTGGATTATCGCCTGCTGCGTAACGCCATCGTCAACGAATGCACCCACGCGCATGTCAATCTGCTGGAAACGCTTAGCGAGCGTGTCGTAGCCCGGATACTAAACGAATTCCCCGATGTGCAGCGCGTTAAAATCCGCATCAGCAAACCGCTGGCCTTCTCCGACTGCGCTGCTGTCGGCATCGAACTGCAACGCAGCCGCTGACCTTTTTATTTTATTGCCATGCAAGCCGATACCCTACTACCTGATGGCGGCGCGACCAGCGCGGCCGACTCGATCCGCCGCAGCGAAAAACAGCGCGTCAACGAAAACAAGCTGAGCAAGCGCCTGATTCGTGAAACCGGCCGCGCCATCAGCGATTTCAACATGATCGAAGACGGCGATAAAGTCATGGTGTGCCTGTCTGGCGGCAAAGACTCGTACAGCATGCTGGACATCCTGCTTACGCTGAAAGCGCGCGCGCCTATCAATTTCGATATTATCGCGGTGAATCTGGATCAGAAACAACCCGGTTTCCCCGACCACATCCTGCCCGAATATCTGAAGTCGATCAACGTCCCGTTCCATATCGCGACGCAGGATACTTACTCCGTCGTCACCCGTGTCATCCCCGAAGGGAAAACCATGTGCTCGCTATGCTCGCGCTTGCGGCGCGGCATTCTGTACCGGGTAGCCGGTGAGTTGGGCGCCACCAAGATTGCGCTGGGCCATCACAGAGATGACATCCTGGGGACCTTTTTCCTGAATCTGTTCTACGGTGGCCGCATGAAAGCCATGCCGCCCAAGCTGATGTCGGATGACGGCGAACATATCGTGATTCGCCCCCTGGCCTACGTGCCGGAAAAAGATCTCGTCGCGTATGCCGAGCTCAAGAAATTCCCCATCATCCCCTGTAACTTATGCGGGTCTCAAGAAAACCTGAAACGCAAGGAAGTCGGACGCATGATCGCGGAATGGGACAAGAAGTTTCCAGGCCGTTCTTGGAATGTATTTGGTGCGCTATCGCGCGTCGTGCCTACCCATTTGATGGATACGCAACTATTTGATTTTGCCGGCCTGAAACCGACCGGACAAGCCGATGAAAACGGCGACATTGCGTTTGATACGGAAGAGTACGATGCCCTGCCGATGGCTGGCCTTGGCGCCGACAGCGACGCGCCCAACGGCGCACCAGAGGCCTCGAAGCCCGCCGCCAAAGTCGTCTTCATGACCGACTTGCGCGAAGTGTGAAGTTAATCCAGCCTGGGCTGCATGCCGTCCCAATGCGGACCAGGCACATGGATATCGAAAAGCTCCAGAACGCGCGCGACGGTATGGTCGACGATATCGTCCAGCGTTTTCGGATGTAGATAGAAAGCCGGCAAAGGCGGAAAGATAATGCCGCCCATTTCGGTCACCGCTGTCATGTTGCGCAAATGGGCCAAGTTCAAAGGTGTTTCACGCACCATCATCACCAATCGACGCCGCTCTTTAAGCGTGACATCGGCTGCACGGGTGATCAGGTTGTCGGAAAGCCCGTGCGCCACGGCTGCAAGAGTGCGCATTGAACACGGCACCACCACCATGCCTACGGTAGCAAAGCTGCCGCTGGCCAAGGTAGCGCCCACATCGCGGAAACTATAGACCTTGTCAGCCAGTGCATGCACATCCTGGCGCGTGATATCAAGCTCGTACTTGATATTCAGCACACCCGACGGCGAAATTACCAAGTGCGACTCGATATCGGGCACGCCCCGCAAGGCCTGCAGCATGCGCACGGCATACAGGGCGCCTGTGGCGCCCGTTACCCCGACAATGAATCGCCGCTTAGCTATCACGCAAGCGCCCCGGCCTCTTTCAGCACGGTAGCCAGCTCGCCGTTTTCATACATTTCCGCAATGATGTCCGACCCGCCGATGAATTCGCCAGCGACGTACAGCTGAGGAATCGTAGGCCAGCTGGAGAATTCTTTGATGCCCTGGCGAACCTCTTCGTCGTCCAGCACATTGACCGTTACCAACTTGGTAACGCCCGATGTCTTCAGGATTTGAATGGCGCGCCCGGAAAAGCCGCACTGCGGGAACTGTGCTGTGCCCTTCATGAATAACACGACAGGGTTGGTTGTTACGGTTTCACGAATAAAATCTTGAACGTCGCTCATGGTGCTCTCGTTTCCAGGAAAAGTTAATTATAAATACCGCCAGTGACCCGGTCGATACCGGCCAGATCAGGCAGACTGGCGACCTGTTCGAAACAGGCCTGGTGTAAAAGTTGGCGAACGGCTTGCGCCTGATCCCACCCGTGCTCCATAAATAAAGCACCTTGCGGCACCAGCCACTGGCTTGCGCCCTGAATGATGGCGCGTAAGGCAGACAGGCCATCCGAACCATCTGTCAGGGCGGTAATGGGCTCGAAGCGCACATCGCCCTGCGTTAAATGGGAATCACCAGCCGAAATATACGGCGGATTCGAGACAATCAGGTCAAAGCCCTTATGGTCAGACAGGGCATGGTACCAACTACCGTGGGAAAACTCGACCCGGGCGCCTAAACGACTGGCGTTACCCTGGGCGACCGACAAGGCATCATAACTAAGATCGGTGGCAACCACTGTGGCCCCCGGGCAGGCCAAAGCCAAAGATATCGCAATAGCCCCGCTTCCGGTACCCAGATCCAGCACGCGAGGCGCCGCACGCCCCTTGAGATAGTCTAACCCGGTCTCGACCAACAGCTCAGTTTCGGGTCGCGGTATCAGGACTGCGGGCGACACTTGAAAATCGTGCCCCATGAATTCGCGATAACCCAGAAGATACGCCATGGGCGTACCCGCCAGGCGCTGGTCTTCAAGATGACGAAAACTGGCCACTGCGGCTGGCGCCAATGCGTCGGTGTCGTGGGCAATTAGCCACGCCCGGGGCACTTGCAGCACATGTTGCCATAACATCTGCCTTTCGAGCCGCGGCAGCCTGCTGCCCAACGAAACGCTACGCAGACTATCCATGCAACTACCCTTCTTGCCCCAAGGCCGCAAGCTGTTCGGCCTGGTGCTCGGCGCGCAAAGCCCCTGTGAGCTCGTCCAGATCGCCTTCCATGATCTGAGCAAGCTTATACAGCGTCAGGTTGATGCGATGATCGGTTACCCGCCCTTGGGGGTAATTGTAGGTGCGTATGCGCTCGGAGCGGTCACCCGTACCCACCAGGCTTTTACGCTGCGCCGACTCTTTATTGTGCTGCTCCTGCTGCTGCTTGTCTTTCAGGCGCGCAGCCAGCACTTGCAGGGCCTTGTCTTTATTGCGGTGCTGCGAACGGTCGTCCTGGCATTCCACCACCAGTCCCGAGGGTAAGTGAGTAACACGTACAGCCGAATCGGTTTTATTAATATGCTGCCCGCCCGCGCCGCTGGCACGGAAAGTATCGATACGCAATTCAGATGGGTTGATGACAATTTCGCTTAGTTCGTCAGCTTCGGGCAACACCGCTACAGTGCAGGCCGAGGTGTGGATGCGACCTTGCGTTTCCGTTTCAGGTACGCGCTGTACCCGATGCGCCCCGGACTCGAACTTGAGTTGGCCATAGACCCCATCGCCATCCAGGCGAGCGATGACTTCTTTGTAGCCACCAATCTCGGCCTCGCTTTCGGACATCAGTTCGACTTTCCAGCCCTTGTTTTCGGCGTAGCGCGTATACATGCGCAATAAGTCGCCAGCGAACAAAGCGCTTTCATCGCCCCCCGTGCCTGCGCGGATTTCCAGGAAAACACTGCGCCCGTCATCCGGGTCGCGCGGCAACAACAGTATTTGCAGATCGGCCTCGAGTTGCTCGAGCCTATCTTTGCCTAGCTTGTACTCTTCCTCGGCCATGTCGCGCATTTCCAGGTCACTCATCATGTCCTGGGCGGCCTGTATGTCGTCCTCGGTTCCGGTGTAGGCTGCGAATGCCGTTACCACTGGCTCAAGTTCAGCGCGTTCACGCGACATTTTCCGATAACGATTCATATCGCTGGCGATTTCAGGTTCGGCCAGCAACGCATCAACTTCGACTAATCGGCGAGCAAGATGCTCCAGCCGATTGCGTATGGAACTTTTCATAAAGTAGGAAAGGAATTAAGCAGTTATAGAAAGCAAGCGCAACGGAACAAGCAGAGCGCCGCTAACGCTGGCGGTCGGTGCGCGGCAGCAACCGCGGCAACAGGCTTAATAACTGCTGGCGCTCGTCGCTTTCACTGCGATTCAGAGCAGCCATGGGACCATGCAAATATTTTTGAGTCAGGCCATGGGCGAGCTGCTCAAGGACGAGCTCGGGGCTGTCGCCACGGGCCAGCATACGGCGCGCGCGGTCGAGTTCACTTTGCCTGACCTGGTCGGCAGCCTGCTGGAAATCGATAATGGCGGGAACGATTTCACGATTTTGCAGCCAGTGCATGAAATTCTGCACCCGCGTTTCGATAATGGCTTCAGCCTGCACCACCGCGGCGCGACGGGCATCGGTGCCACTTTGCACCATGCGCCCCAAATCGTCGACCGTATACAAGTAGACGTCGGCCAGGCGACCGACCTCGGTTTCGATATCGCGCGGCACGGCCAAGTCGACCATGACCATAGGACGATGGCGGCGCAAGCGCGTAGCCCTTTCCACCATCCCTAATCCAAGGATGGGCAAGGAGCTTGCCGTACAGGAAACAATAACGTCGAAATCGGCCAACTTATCTGGAATGTCGGACAACTTCATGGTTTTGGCGACAAACCGGGAGGCCAGCAAGTCGGCCCGTTCCAGGGTGCGATTGGCGACCACCATATGCTGCGGATTCAAGGCGGCAAAGTGGGTGGCGCACAGTTCTATCATTTCGCCCGCGCCAATAAACAGCACGCTGGCCTGCGACAAATCGCCAAACACGCGTTCAGCCAGGCGTACCGCCGCAGCCGCCATGGAAACCGAATGCGCCCCAATAGCGGTTTGCGACCGGACTTCTTTAGCGACTGAAAACGTGCGCTGGAATAATTGATGCAACAAGGTGCCCAATGAACCAGCTTCGTTGGCCGCGCGCACTGCGTCTTTCATTTGGCCAAGAATTTGCGGTTCGCCCAGCACCATGGAATCAAGACCGCTGGCCACACGGAAGGCGTGACGAACGGCATCGTTCTGTTGGTATTGGTACAGATGCGGCTGCAGACTACCCGCTTCCAGGCGATTGAAATCAGCCAGCCAGGACGGCAGGTGTTCGGATACCTGCGGATCGGCGGCACAGTAGATTTCAGTGCGATTACAGGTAGACAGAATGGCAGCTTCTTTCACGGACTGCCCGAAGGTCGAGCGCAAGCCATCGAGCGCCGGTTTAAGCAGATCGAGCGGAAACGACACACGTTCCCTGACCGCAACAGGGGCAGAAACGTGGTTCAGACCGAAAGTTAAAACGTCGACAGACATGTATTTGAAGAGCGCGCGCCAAATGCTTGAATATTGTGATTATAATCGCCCCTGCGCTTTTCCTGAAATCTCAGTTAGTTTCAGCGCAAAGCCGAAGGAAATAAAGAAATAGTCGTGGTGCCAAAGCACACATTCAAAATTTAGTGTACTATTTCGCCTTCTCGTTGGCCTGGTAGCTCAGTCGGTAGAGCAGAGGATTGAAAATCCTTGTGTCGG
>NZ_JBEBUX010000171.1:0-7556 GCF_040393045.1 Pollutimonas bauzanensis
AAAACAACGTCTTTTGGCGATTAACGATCCTGTGGAACGGCTGGCGTGGGTAAACAAATATCTGAATCTGCTTGATCCGGGATCTTGATTGCGTCGCTCATGCCGCCGCTACCGTTACTCGTGTTGCTACTGCCCCGTAAACGTTGGCTTGCGCTTGGCGGCAAACGCTTCTATAGCCTCAGCGTGATCCGTCGTCAAATTCGTCAAGCATTCGTACGCAGTGCCCGCATCCATGTGACCATGCGCCAATTGACGTAAGGGAATGGTGTAGCCCGCCTTTGTCCAACGAATGGCTTTGGTTGCCCCGTGGCGAAGCTTGCCGACGATCGTATCGACTTTCGCATCGATCTCGTTTTCGGGCAAGGCATGCCCTATCGCCCCGAGTTGAACAGCCTCTTTGGCCGATAGCAGGTCGCCGGTCAACAATAACTCTCTGGCGCGGCCATACCCTATCATCTGCGGCCATAAGAACCCACCACCATCTGCGGCATTCAGGCCGACTTTAACGTGGGGATCGCCGATACGCGCAGTGTCGTTCATGACGGTGATATCGCACAATAGTGCAAGTGTTGCGCCCAGACCTACGGCGTCTCCATTGATGCGGCCGACGATAGGAATTTCGCAATCCAGCATGGCATAGACGATACGCTTGGCTTCCCATGTGACGATTTCAAATTGCTCTGGGTTTCTGACGGCATCTCGCATCCATTCAATATCGCCGCCTGCGCAGAATGCCTTTCCTGCACCTGTCAGAACGATGGCCTTGATGTCCCGGCGCTCGCCAAGGTCGATAAATACGCGTGAGAGCGAGGTGTGCAGTTCGCCGTTGACGGCGTTCAGAGCCTGCGGGCGGTTGATGGTAAGCCAGGCGACCTGGTCAATAACTTCCAGCTTCAATGCGGATTCAGACATTTTTCTACCAAGTTAGGAGTTGAAGAAACTAAGAAAATAAATGGACGGCCTTATCGCATGGCCAACTGCGTTAAACGGACGGGCCGCGTTCGGGCTCCAGTTTGCTTACAAGTTCACGCAGATCCCTTTTTAAAATCTTTCCCATCGGGCTTTTAGGCAAACTTTCAAGCATGTGCCACTGTCGGGGTACCTGGTAATCAGCAAGATAGCGTGCGCAGTGCTCGCGCAATCCCTGAACATCCAGGTGGGCCTCGGGCATGGTCACGACACAAGCAGCAATGTCTTCGCCCAGCCCTGGATGCGGTATGGCAATGACTGCCGCTTCGAGCACTCCGGGGTATCTGTAGATAACGTCTTCCACAGTTGCCGATGCAATCTTCAGGCCGCCTCGGTTGATGATGTCTTTCTTGCGATCCAGGAAGTGCAAATGACCTTCGCGATCCAGTTTTCCAATGTCTCCGGTACGCACCCAGCCATCTACGAAAGTTTCCTGGGTCGCTGCATCGTTTCGAAAATAACCTAACGCCATGGAAAGGCCGGCGAAGGCAATTTCACCCGGCTCATCTATTCCCAAGGGGTCGCCCGCTTCGCTGATGATTTGCACAGCACAGCCCGGCTGCGGCATGCCAATGCAGCCAGCTTTACGAGGTAAATACCAAGGCGGCAAATACGTTCCGGCCGGACCGGTTTCAGTCATTCCCCAAATGTGCACTTGATCAGCCCAAGGCAAGCGTGTCCGATACTTTTCGATGACTTCCGCAGGCATCGCGGCGCCGCCATAACCAATACGCCGGACTTGCGACAAGTCGTAGTTACCCTTCGGATACTCGTCAATCATAAAATGCAGCGGCGACGTCACACCATGGTAGACCGTGCATGCCTCTCTCTGGATCAACCTGAGCCTGCCTCCATTGTCGAGCGAGGCTTCCTCTAGCACCACTGCGGCTCCAGCCACCCAGGCCGCCATGCAGGCCATGTTAAGCACTGAACTCGTATAAATTGGCCAGGCGCCTTGATAGACATCATCGTTGGTCAGCCCCATAGCGCCGCTAATGGCGTAGCCGCAAAACAGCTGGCTGCGATGGCAATGAATGACAGCCTTGGGCGTGGCAGTGGTACCCGACGTAAACAGCATGACGCTGGCATCTTCGGGTTCAGGAAGCACAGGCAATGGAAGATCATGGACCTCGGTTTCTGGCTCCGGCCAGCTGTCGGGGGCATAGGGCGCGTCGTTTAATACAAGCAACCTCGCTGCAGGGTAAAGTGCGCGAAGCCGTGTCATCGAATCAGCGATACAAACAATGAATGCAGGCTCAAGCAGAGCCAGCGCATGCTGGAGCTCTTCTTCGCCGCTGCGCGGATTCAGCGGTACGACGATCGCACCCAATCTGTAGCAACCCAACGCGGTAAGCACCCCTTCCCGCACGGCGTCGTTGGACAGATACAGGGCGACTCGGTCGCCTTTTTGCAGCCCGCGCACCAAGAGACCACGCGCCACGGCGTCCATACGCACGACAAGTTGCGCGTACGTAAGCCTGTCCCGAAGCCCCCGATGACTGTGGGCTGAAATTGCAAGGGATGAGGGCATTTGCGAAGCGCGCCGATACAGCAAGCCAGGCACAGTCAAACCGTGCAATTCGTTATATCGATTCAAGTCATGCATCGCATGCGACCTTATCGTCGACATCACAAAGACTCCGGACAAGCGTCGTCCGAAGAGCCCCAGGCCATATATCCCCCATCTACTGGCAGAGTCACTCCTGTAATGAACTCAGCCTGCCTCGAGGCCAGAAACAACATCGCATCGGCAATATTGCGTGCGCTGCCGAATCGACCCGCAGGGGTGCGCCTAAGGATTTTATTTCCATCCAGCTTGCCCTCGTCCATCAGCTTCTGAAAGAATGGCGTCAACATATAACCGGGCGCCACGGCGTTGACACGCACACCAGAACGAGCCCACTCACACCCCATCGTGCGTGTCATCATGCTGATACCAGCTTTGGCTGCGCTATAGGCATTACGAGGAGCAAGACCCAGAACCCCGGCCACCGAACTCAGGTTGATAATGGCGCCGCTGCCTTGTGCGAGCATATGCACAGCCGCCGCTTTGCTCACCATATAGGTGCCCGTAAGGTGAATGTCGATCAGTCGCCGAAAGTCGGCGACATCCTGCTCCACGGTGGGTCTGAACGTGTCGGGGATGCCTGCGCTGTTGATAACCACATCAATTTTGCCGTACTTCGTCATCGCCGCCGCCACGGCGCCGGCGACATCCGCCTCGCTGGCAATATCCGCGCCGATCCCCTCATGACCTTCACCAAGCTCCTGGGCACACGCCTTGGCCTTGTCCGCCTGAAGGTCGACGATCACAATGCTCGCCCGTTCATCAGCGAATGCTCGTGCAGCCGCTAGTCCCAGGCCACTCGCGCCGCCCGTGATCAGTACAACCTTCCCTTCCAGATCTGCATACATCACGGTGATTCCGTTCAATTATTACTAAGGCGGATGCCGGCTTTACGTATAATTTCACCCCAGAGCTTGCCCTGCGCCTGCACGTGGGCAGTGAATTCATCAGGCGAGAGGGAAAAGGGTTCTACGCCCATATCGGCCAACCTTTGCTTGATGCCGTCATCTGCCAACGCAGACCGGAGCTCCCTGCTGAGCTGAGCAACGATCGGCTTGGGTGTTCCTGCCGGCGCAGCCAGTCCTTGCCATGCATATGCCTCAAATTCCGGCACGCCCGCCTCCGAGAACGTGGGAACATCGGGCAACGCATCACTACGCATTTTCATCGCGATCGCAATGGCCTTGACCTTGCCGGAACTAATGTAAGGCAAGCTGGCAGCAGTGTTGACGAGGTACATATCAATCTGTCCGCCTATCAGGTCTTGCAATGCTGGCGCATCGCCGCGATAAGGCACATGAAGCAACTTGACGCCGGCTTTCTGCTGAAACAACTCCATACCTAGATGGTTCGGACCACCCAACCCTGGTGTCGCGTACGTAAGCTTGCCGGGCATCTTCTTGGCTAGATCGATGAGTTCTTGCAAGTCGTTTACGGGTACTGAAAGATTGACAACGAGTACAAATGGAAATCGGGCTGTGCCGCCGATGTACTCGAAATCAGTAGCGGGGTTGTAGCGAACTTGGTCGTAGAGGCTAGGATTCAACGCTACCGTCGATACGTCGAGCGTGCCAATGGTATAGCCATCTGATTTCGCATTGGCGACCGCTTCTGCACCAATCATGGTCCCCGCGCCAGGCCTGTTATCAACGACGAATGTCTGTCCAAGGGCACCGCCCATCGGCTGGGCGAGAAGACGGGACACGACGTCCGTGCCACCTCCGGCAGGGAATGGCACGATCCACCGCACGGACCGGTCGGGATACTCGGCCAATACCGCTGCCGAGATGGAAATCAAAGCGAGCGCGGCGAGCGCCTTTCTGAACAGTTTCATGGTTGCCTCTTATAACGGGTGGGAAGGCCGAGCGCGTCGACCCCAATGCTGCGCTTACTTATCAAGAGAGATCTTGGCCTCGCGAATGACATTGCCCCAAAGCTTGTCCTGGTCTGCGACAAATTGGCGGAATTCCGCGGCAGTCGTAGGCGCGCGCTCAACACCCATTGCCGTCAACGCCTCGTGAACTTTTTCGCTGGACAGGGCTGTATTCAGCGCTGAATTCAATTTTTCAATGACAGGCGCCGGCGTGTTTTTGGGCACAATCATCCCTTGCCACGAGAATGCGATAAAGTCCGCGACACCCGCCTCCGTAAAGGTAGGTACGTCGGGCAGACTGGTCAGCCTTTTCTCTGTTGATACAGCAATTGGGCGAACCCGCTTGGACTGTATGTATTGAATACTTGACGCCGTATCGATCAAAGCGAACTGAATCTGGCCCGCAATCAAGTCCTGCATGACAGGCGCCGCGCCACGGTATGCAACATGAAGGAATTCGGTACCTGTACGCTGCTGCAACAGCTCCATCGCAACATGATTCGGCCCCCCCATTCCGGGCGAACCATACGATATCGCTCCTGGTTTTTCCTTTGCCAGTGTCAGAAGATCGCTAATGCTATTGACCGGCAAGCCTGGATTGACCACCAGCACATAAGGAAACCGCGCTAGCCCACCCACAAACGCGAAGTCAGATTCGGGTAAATAAGTGAGCTTGGGAAACAAGTGCTGGTTTAACGCCAAAGTGGCGTTATCCGCGCTGCCTACCGTGTACCCATCGTTCTGCGCTCTTGCAACCTGGCTCGCCCCAATTGCCGTATTTGCCCCCGGCTTGTTTTCAATGACGATTGATTGACCCAAAGATTTGCTCATTTCATTGGCCAGTGTCCGCGCCACCACATCGGTACCTCCGCCTGCTGCATAGGGCACAACCCACGAAATGCTTCTATCGGGATACTCCGCGGCATGAACCAGGACAGGCAGCGCGCACATAAGCGCACTGGCCAACAGCTTTCGATAGTTTTTCATTTTTGTCTCCTGAATTTATTTTTGTCGTACTACACCAATCTATTGGGCAGCATCCGATTCGTAGCGGGGCCGGACGCCCCCAAAAGTCGACCATGATCCCGACACCAACCAGCCCGCATCTACTGGAAGATTTATGCCTGTGATCATGGACGCTTCGTCAGACAGCAAGAAGCCAATAGCTCTTGCAATATCCTCCGGTTTGATCAGCATCCCGAGGGCGCTGTTTTCTTTTAGTTTCTCGGGGTCACGCAGCCCCTGATCAATTTGGCCTTGCAACGCGGCCGTGACGGTATAACCAGGTGAAACGGCATTTACCCGAACGCCAGATCGTCCCCACTCTGCCGCCAGGCACTCGGTCAGGCTTATGACGGCCGCCTTCGCCGGCGAATAAGCGTACAGCGGCATAGATCGCATACCGGCCACAGAAGCGATATTGACGATAGCCCCAAACCCTCGACGCGCCATAGCGCTACCAAAGACTGTGCAACAGTTGTATGTACCGTCAAGATCAATGCTCAATACCTCTCGATATCGGTGATGATCGAGCTGATGCGGCGATAGCGGCGACTGCACAATCCCCGCGCAATTAACAAGCAGGTCAACTTGCAAGCTGTTTCGTTGCAATGAGTCAGCAAGTCCTTCGATCTGCTCTATGCTTGCCACATCGGCCTGCCACGCAAGTTCGGACTGCATCGCAACCTGTATAGCCTGTTCGTAATTCACGTCAGCAACAATGACAGTCGCCCCACGCGCACGCAAGAGTTCAACGCACGCCCTGCCTATACCGCTCGCGCCCCCCGTAACGAGCGCAGTCTTGCCACTAAAGCTTGCTATGTCTTGCATGATGTTCCTTCTATCTGTTGTCGTTAGCCGTTACTGCAAGGGCGAAAATCGCGTCGGGCGAAGCAGTCGTGATTCCATGGTCACTATCCAGGGCACGACCTTTTCCGAATAGGTGATCCATCTTGGGTCTTTCCACATCGCTTCGCGCCGCGCAAGACGATCCTCAAAGTTGCTATACGCCCATATGTGAACAGCGGTATTGAGTTGTCCGATCTCAGTCGTGAAATATCCGACCAGACCGCCAAGGTGGGAAGTCATAATATCCAGGCCTTCTTTCTCAAAAAGAGCCAAAAAGGGTTGGAAATGCGCCGGCTGAAACATGTAGCTACGCTCTTCATAAATCATTGCGCGGGTCCTCGGATAGGGTGGTTTCGGTTAAGTCGTGGCTCTTGGCTTTGGCCAAAATTTCTGGCCAATACATTTTCAATACTTGACCCGCCTCATATACGTGTTCGCGCATAAGCATCTCGGCACGTGTGCCCTGGCCCTTGGCGATGGCGTCCAACACCCGCACATGAGCATCGTGGGAGCGACGCACAATATCGAGCGATGTCCACATGACGATGCGATCAGAGGCCAGCGGAATCTCGTTGGCCCGTCGGACAAACTCGCCTAACTGCTTATTTTCGGAGGCGTGCAGAATGGTGTTATGGAATGCCACATTCATTTGCCGGTACGCGTCGTGGTCCTCCTCAACCAGCCGTTCTCCAGACACAACGCGATCGCCGATTTGTATGCAATCTTCGAGCAACTGGCTAACGGCCCCAGAGAGTCCACGCTCTGCCGCAAGGCGACACGCCATTCCTTCCAGCGTGGCGCGGATATCGTAGGCCTCCAGTATTTCTTCGATGGAGAACTCACGCACCCAGTATCCACGGTTGCTGGCGTAACGAACCAGCCCTTGCTCGGTCAACGCTTTCAAGGCGGCGATAACAGGCGTTCTTGACGTCTGCATGTCATCGGCAAGCCCTAGCTCCGTAAGCCGGCTGCCTGGTTGATAGTGCCCGGCCAGAATTGCATTGCGCAAGCGACTGGCAACCGTCTGACCGAGTGTGAAAGATGAAGCGGTAGTAGACATAGGCGCCATCGGTTCGGTTGATTGAATTCAATACAAACAGAAAGACGCATGATGCGGCAAAATAACCGCTCTTATAATAGGTGGTTACCCTTAAAAAAACGCCAGAGCAAAATAAATTGAATTCAATCCATCGCTCTAATGCGCAAAGAAGTCTTGCTTAATGCTGCAGCACTTCACGGGCTACCAGACAGGCGACTGATAGCCAAGCGAATAAAAGTGGGTATATGCTAGGAGACGAA
>NZ_JBEBUX010000172.1:0-7511 GCF_040393045.1 Pollutimonas bauzanensis
AAGACCGCAGCAACGGTGTGCTGAAAATAATCAACCAAGACCTGCGGCAACGGTACATTACGAACTCGCCGTTGCGCGTCAGGCTCACTCCGTCATGAACCGCATCCTGAAGCGACGGCCCTTGATGTTCCCATTGCTTAACTTCTCGTAAGCCTCTTTCGCAATATTCCGATCCAAAGCGACAAAACTGACGAATTCCAGAATATTGATCTTGCCGACCTGCTCGAATGCGTAACCGGCATCCTTGGTCAGCGCGCCCAGCAAGTCACCCGGACGCAGCTTGTCTTTTTTGCCACCTTGAATGCATAGCGTAACCATGGGAGGAGTCAGACGCCCGCCTGGTGCAGGTTTAAGCGTTTTGGGGTTTACCCAGGCAATAGGTTGACCTTGATACTTCTCGATCTGATTGGCCCAGCGCATTTCGTCAGGGGAGCAAAGGCTGAGCGCCAACCCTTTGGCTTGAGCGCGGCCGGTGCGGCCGATGCGATGAATGTGAACTTCGGGATCGGGGGTGACATCGACGTTAATAACGGCATCCAGTGTCTGGATGTCCAGGCCACGAGCGGCCACGTCGGTTGCTACCAGCACCGAGCAACTGCGATTGGCGAACTGTACCAGTACGTCTTCGCGTTCACGCTGTTCAAGATCGCCGTGCAGTGCCAGTGCGACAAAGCCGCGGGATTCTAGATATTGAGTCAGTTCGCGGCATTGTGCCTTGGTGTTGCAAAACGCCAAGGTGGAAACCGGCCTGAAGTGTTCCAGTATTTGCCCTACTGTAGCAAGACGGCGATCAGGTTCGATTTCGTAGAAAAATTGCTCGATCTGGCTGGCGGCGTGTACCGATTCGACCTTGACTTCCGCTGGTTTTTTCAAGAAACGGGAGCTCGCCTTGCGGATGTCGTCAGCATAGGTGGCCGAAAACAGCAAGGTTTGCCGCTGTGGGGGGCAATTGGTGACGATGTGGGTAACGTCGTCATAGAATCCCATGTCCAGCATGCGATCGGCTTCGTCCAGGACCAAGGTGCGTATCCTGGAGAAATCAACGGAGCCGCGATCCATATGGTCCATGAGCCGGCCCGGGGTGGCGACGATGATATGCGCGCCAAATTTCAGCGACTCGACTTGGGGACGGATGGGGGTGCCACCGCATAGTGTCAGAATCTTGGTATTGCCCAGGGCACGGGCCAGGCGGCGTAGTTCGTTGGCGACCTGCTCGGCAAGTTCGCGGGTAGGACAAAGCACCAAGGCCTGCGTGGCAGACAAGGCTACATCCAAGGAATGGACAATGCCCAGTCCGAAGACGGCTGTTTTGCCGCTGCCGGTCTTGGCTTGAGCAATCAGGTCGCGGCCTTCAATGATAAGCGGCAGGCCCTGAGCCTGTATCGGCGTCATGGTCTGGTAACCGAGGTTATCGAGATTATCGAGTATGGCGCGCGAAAGCGGCAGGGAAGAGAAAGAAAGGGTGGTCACGATAGGCAGGCGTAGCAGTTCGTCTGGCCCAGAACCAGGATTGGATTTGGGTCGAGATGTCAGGCCTGATTGTAGCCCCGGATTGGGCTTGCGCTGCCGTTACGCATAAAATAGGGTAACGGCAGGTATGGAGCAATGCAGTTAGGCAGCGATTTCGGCTGCTTCAGGATCGAAGGATTTGGTTGCCAAAACCTTGATGCACTGGTCCGCGGTTTGCAATGCCTGGGCGCGGCTTTCGGCACCCATATCCGTTCCTTCGGCGCGCACTACACGTACATCAGTGATACCGAAAAAACCGAATACAGTCTTCAGGTAGCTTTCTTGGTGTTCCATGGCGCGGCCGGCTTCGCTGGTGGAATAGATACCGCCGCGGCTCAATGCGGCAATGACTGTCTTGCCTTTTGCCAAGCCAACTACGCCGGATTCGCCGTACTTGAATGTGCGGCCTGACTGGGCCAGACGGTCGATCCAGGATTTGAGCTGGCTAGGAATCGAAAAATTGTACAGAGGGGCGCCTATGACAATGACATCGGCGGCCAGGAACTGCGAAACCAGCGTTTCAGATACGGCATTTTCCTGGCGCTGCGCGTCGGTCAGTACAGCATCGGAAGGAGGCAGGCGAAAACCCATCGCGTCTTGCGAAAAATGATTTGGCGTGTCGATGGCCAAATCCAGGTAATCGACCTCGGTGCCGGGGTGCTCGGCGGTCCATTGGGATACGATATCCTGGGTCAGTTTGCGTGATACTGAATTGGCGCCGTTAATGCTTGAATCGATATGTAGCAGTTTCATAATTTCTCCGGGTTGAGCGCAAGCGTATTGCGTATGAAGGAATTATCCATTAGCTACCAATTCTTGATAAGACGGTGAAAATGCAATTGATTGTTCTATATTTGGATCTAATGACGTTAGCTTCCAACAGCACATACCGGCGCGTGGTCGTTGTTGTACGCAGGTACTGTTGTCAGTGTGTCGCAGTGCAGGCCTGGTTGGGCTCAATAATCGCCCAGTTCAAATCAATGGCGCGGCTTTTCGCAGAGGACCAAGGCACGTATGCCGTACCTTGCCACTTACCTTTGTCGAACAGTTTTTGTAGGCTGGGTGCAGGATCGTCTTTTGATGCGCGGCTAAAAATGACCAATGCCCCACAGTCGAGCGCTGTTTTGGGTTCGAGCCATGGCGATTCCTCGTAGCGGCCATCGATAAGTACTTGCACTTTTGGGCCGCTATGAACGGCCACATTCCCGCCCATCCAGGTGTCGGAAGCAACCAGCCTCAAGGGCGATTGCGGTACGTGCTGATCCCATATCTTGTTCATCTCGGTTGCGATGATCGCCCCGGGGAACATGGAACGTGTTTCGCGCCCTGAATACCATGCCAGTGGGCCTCGTCCTATGGCATAGCCGACCGCCATCAAAACATGCAGGCTGATTGCCAGTATGAGAATACGGCGCAAATTGCTTTGTTCGTCGCCGTACATCCACCACAGCGTATAAAAGCCGTAAAGCACGAAGAATGTCGTTGCCCACGACGCTTGCAGGCGTGTACCCAATACAGCGGAAATCAATAGAGTAGAAACAAAGGGAGTCAGGCCTACCCACAGTAAAAAAGAACGATCCCATTTAGCGATGTCATTGACATAGCGTTGTTTATCGTCTGTAGAGGCTTTTATGTTTTTTCTTTGGCCATACCACCAAGCTAGCAAGAGGACTAGCATAGGACTCAAGCGCGCGACCTGGTCCAGAGTAAAGTACAAAATATACTTGAGCGAATCAATATAATTATTGGTTTCGAGCGCATTGTCGGCATAGCGCAGCGGCTCGAACGAGTGAATGCCTAGCCAATAAACATGTGGTGAAACCACTACTGCAAACGCAGCCAGCGACAAAGCCAGGCCTTTGAGTGTACGTTTATCTTTAAGGCTGCCCTGACGCAACATAAAGCAGAAGAACGCCGCAAATTGGATAAAGGCACTGTACTTGGTCATGGTGGCGATAGCGCTGATGGCGCCCAGCCAAATCCATGAACTGTTTTTTTGATAGCGCAGGGCGCGGTAAAACAGCCAGGTTGCGCCCACGATAGACCACAACTGCACGGTATTGTGGTTATAAATGGTGCCGCGTAGGGAGAAATAGATATTCGTGGATGCGAACAGCGTAATAATGAACGCTTTGCGAGGAGTGGTGATTTCGCGCGCCAGTAGCCATACGAACCATAGGGCAAGCGCCGAAAATAGTTGCCCCGCGAAAAACGTCAGCCATATAGGGCGGCCAAATATTTGGGTCAGGCCATACATGAACCATGACGGAGCGGGGGGATGCTTGGTGTAGCCGAGCTCGAGGCTGGACGCCCACACCAATTCTTCCATGCCATCCAAGTCCGGCGCGCGATGGCTTACCGCGCATAGCAAGGTCCACAAGGCAACCATGCCCGCCAGACACAGCAGAACCTGCAGGTTCAATGATGTTTGGTTTGGTTTGGTTAGCGTAGCGCCATGCCGTGCGGCAGTACTTGCACTCATTACTCTGTTTCCTTCAAGCGGGCGTGGCGCGTAGCCTGGTTCGCATGCCGACCTTTATTGCGGGGGGGGTGCCAATACATTTAAAATTTTTTACGGATTGTAAGCGTTGTTTGGGAGTAGCATCCAAGCATAGTCTGACTTTTATATTATCTGTAACGGATAACGTGTAAAAAGCAGTGGATTAAACGTTTGCCAACTAAGGAGCGGCTCGGTTTATCGCCTTCAAAGACCGCCTTTGCTTATAAGGAAGAGGAGAATCATGAAAAAATTGTTGCTGATTTTATTTGCCGCAGCGTGCTCATTCGGGGTGAGCCTCCCCTCGTTGGCTGAGCACGCCATGCCTAATGACACTGCTGTCACGTATACGCCGGATGTCACATTCACGTTGCGTACCAACATCGCCGACGGCAAGCTGGTTTTCATAGGGGGTGCCGGCGCTATTTTGGACAAAGTGAACCCTGATTTACAGGTTCCAGAGAATGCGGTGGTACAAATCAATTTGATTAACGATGATGGCGCCATTCACGACATCAGTGTGCCCGAGTTCGGTGCGAAATCAGATCATATAACCGGTAAGGGCGCTGCCACGGCCATTGTCTTTCGAGCCAATAAAAATGGCACATTTGAATACCTGTGTACGTTGCCGGGGCACAAGGCTGCCGGCATGTTCGGCAAGCTCATCGTAGGAGAACCACAAGAGCAGGTCGAGAGCGACGCGCTTGATATTGCCCAGGACCCTACCGCGGTCGGCGAGCCTGTCGGTAACCGCGCTCCCCAGAAAGTCACGGTGGACCTGGAAACGACAGAAGTCATAGGCCAGCTTGCCAGCGGCAGTACGTACAAATACTGGACTTTTAATAATAAGGTGCCTGGTCCCTTTGTGCGAGTGAGGGTGGGCGATACGGTGACAGTCAATGTCTCTAACGCCAAGGATTCTTCGCATATCCATTCGGTAGATTTTCATGCCGTTACGGGACCCGGGGGTGGAGCGGCCGTCACGCAGGTGCCTCCCGGGCAAACCAAAAGCTTCACATTCAAGGCCATGCACCCGGGGCTGTTCGTTTACCACTGCGCTACGCCCATGGTGGCTCAGCATATTACCAACGGCATGTACGGCATGATACTGGTCGAGCCAGAAGGGGGCTTGTCAAAAGTCGACCGCGAGTTTTATGTCATGCAAGGGGAGCTCTACACTGCCCAGAAGCATGGAGCACAGGGGCACCAAGAGTTCTCTCTGGAAAAACTGTTGGACGAAAACCCTGAGCACCTGACCTTTAACGGCACCATGCAAGCCTTGAGCGAAAAATACAAGCTGCAATCCCAGGTCGGTGACACGGTACGTATCTTTTTTGGTGTCGGCGGCCCTAACCTGACTTCCAGCTTCCATGTCATAGGAGAGGTGTTTGATAGGGTTTATAACCAGGCTTCGCTTACCAGCCCGCCCTTGACTGATGTGCAGACCACGCTAGTTCCGCCCGGTGGAGCCACTGTGGTCGAGTTCAAGACGGATGTGCCAGGTAACTATATTTTGGTGGATCATGCCTTGTCGCGGGTCGAGAAAGGCTTGTCCGGCGTCCTGACTGTTACAGGCAAGGAAGATCACACTATCTTTCATTCCACAGAGAAGGTGGATCACTCGTCTGGACATTAGTGAGAGCGTCCCCAACGCCGCGCTGCGACGTTGGGGCGATGTTTAAAGCTGGACTGATGCCAGCCGCTCTGCTTTGGAATGCGACCCTGCCGCGGTAAACAACACGTCGGTTGACGAGTTCAGGGCGGTTTCGGACGAGTCTTGCAGCACACCAATAATAAAGCCCACCCCAACGACTTGGATCGCCAAGTCGTTGGAAATGCCAAACAAACTGCAGGCCAGTGGAATTAGCAGTAATGATCCGCCTGCCACGCCTGATGCGCCGCACGCACATATGGTTGCGACAACGCTTAACAATAGTGCCGTCGGGAGGTCTACCGTGATACCCAGAGTATTGACGGCTGCCAGCGTCAATACGGTGATCGTAATGGCTGCGCCGGCCATATTGATGGTGGCGCCCAAGGGAATGGAAACCGAGTAGGTGTCTTCATTAAGTCCCAAGCGCTTGCACAACGCCATATTGACAGGGATATTGGCTGCCGAACTGCGGGTAAAGAACGCGGTTATGCCGCTTTCCCGCAGGCAGGTAAATACCAGGGGGTAAGGATTTTGCCTGACCTTGATAAAAACGATTAGTGGATTCACCACCAGCGCCACGAACAGCATGCAGCCTATCAAGACAACCAACAGGCGTGCGTAGTCGAGTAGGGCGCTAAAGCCTGTATCGGCAATCGTTGCTGCGACCAAGCCGAAAATGCCGATCGGTGCGAAGCGGATGATGATTTTGACAATAAAGGAAAGGCTTGCTGACAGGTCTGCCACGACATGCTTGGTTGCGCCATGCGCATGGCGCAACGCTACGCCAATGGCTACAGCCCAAGCCAGGATGCCAATGTAGTTGGCATTGGCCAATGCATTGACGGGATTGTCTACGACATTCATCAACAAGGTTTTCAGGACCTCGATAATGCTGCCAGGAGGGCTGAGCACTTCGGTGCTGGCCTTTAGCTGCAAGGTCAGAGGAAACAGATAGCTGGCGATGACCGCGACCAGTGCGGCTGCAAAAGTGCCCGCGAGATACAGCAGCAGAATCGGCCCCATGCTGGTTTTCTGGCCTTGCTTATGGTTGGCGATAGAGGCCGCGACCAGTACGAAGACGAGAATGGGGGCCACCGACTTCAAGGCGCTGATGAACAGATCGCCTAATAAGCTGACGCTTTGGGCCGCTGATGGAAAAAAATAAGCCAGTACGATTCCGGCAATCAGGCCAATTAAAATTTGTACAACCAGACTGCCATTGCTGACAAATTGCAAAAGGGGATTTTGCTTAACTTCGTCGCGTCCCATGTAAAACTCCAAAACCAAGTCTTATGACTTGTATAGATGAACCTCGCTCCGTCCTCGCACACCCGTCGGTTTTGAAGATTGCACATTTTTCGCGGAGCGCGCTGCCAGCCCCCGCCATGCGTCGTATTCGTGTTGTCAAATATCCTCAAACAGGCCGCGGGAATTTTACCACCGCTATTAACCTGTCCAAGGAAGGGGATATGCACTACAATGTCAGTTCTGGGGTCGATCCGGCTTCGACGTGGGTCGCGAAACAGAGCAGGGCATGCCGAGCACCAGTAAGCTCGTAAATCCACTGGAACACTATAAACGCCAACGACGAGCGTTTCGCTTTAGCCGCCTAGTGCGGTAAGCCGCTGCACTAATTTGTCTTTGGGTTAGGTAGGGTAAAACTTACAGCAGCGTCATTTACAAAGAATCGGATTTTGTTGGGTCACTCAGCATCATCTTAAATTAATGTGAATCGCCAAGGAAGGGCCTGTCGGTTGGCATGATCCGAGGTTAAAACTTAAAATGAACCGAATAAGCATGTAGAACTGCCTGCAGAGGGCTTGCGGACGGGGGTTCAATTCCCCCCGACTC
>NZ_JBEBUX010000173.1:0-7465 GCF_040393045.1 Pollutimonas bauzanensis
ACGGGGCAGCATGCTCATTTGGGCGCGCGACTCGATTTGAAAGGTGCCTATGGTGTCAGCGGCGCAAATCATGTCGTAGGTTTTGCTATCTTCAGCTGGAATGCTCTGCATCTCGAACAGTTCTCCGCGTATTTCCGATACGCCTTCAAGCGCCCGGCGAATGACGCTGAGCATGCCTAATGCCAGAATATCGATCTTTAGCAGGCCTACGGCATCAATGTCGTCCTTATCCCATTGCACGACGCTGCGATCAGCCATGGCCGCGTTCTCTATGGGCACCAGGCGGCACAGGGGGCCTCGCGATATGACAAACCCCCCAGGGTGTTGAGACATGTGCCGGGGGAAACCCATAAGGCGCTCGGCCAAGCTGACCCATTGTTTGGCGGTGGCAGAATCGGGATCCAGCCCGCATTCGGCCATGCGCGCGGCAAGATTGCTGCGTCCGTCCCAGTAGTGATAGGACTTGGCCACGGCATCAACGATCATCGGATCGATGCCCAGCGCTTTACCCGTATCGCGGATGGTGCTTTTAACCCGGTAGGTGATCACTACGGCTGTCAGTGCGGCGCGATCTTGCCCATACTTCTTGTAGATATACTGAATGACTTCTTCGCGCCGCTGGTGTTCAAAGTCCACATCAATGTCGGGTGGTTCATTGCGTTCTTTGCTGATGAACCGTTCAAACAGGTTATTGCCGCGGGCCGGATCCACTTCTGTAATGCCCAGGCAATAGCAGACCGCGCTATTGGCCGCCGAGCCGCGCCCCTGACAGAGTATTTGGCGGCTTCGCGCAAATTTGACGATATCGTAGACCGTTAAAAAATACGGCTCGTATTTCAGATCGGCAATAAGGTCGAGTTCGTGCTCGATCTGTTCCTGGACGCTGTGCGGGATACCTTTGGGGAAACGCCGATGTGCGCCTATGTAGGTTTCCTGGCGCAGGTAGGTTTTGGGTGTCAGGCCTTCCGGGCAAATTTCGTCGGGATATTCATACTTCAATTCGTCCAGGTTGAAAG
The DNA here is from genome assembly GCF_040393045.1 of Pollutimonas bauzanensis. Lineage (GTDB taxonomy): Bacteria > Pseudomonadota > Gammaproteobacteria > Burkholderiales > Burkholderiaceae_B > Pollutimonas > Pollutimonas bauzanensis_A. Next base: position 1,017 of record NZ_JBEBUX010000173.1, read on the forward strand.
GGCATTGGCTTGCCACTTCCAGCGTTTCCTCTAGCGTTTCCCGAGGGTAAAGATTGGCCAGGCGTAGCCGTGCTCGCAGGTGGTGTTCGGCGTTGGGGGCGCGTTCGTACCCGCATTCCTGTACGGATTTTTTTAGGCGTATGGCCATCAGCGTGTCATGCAGGGGTTTGCGTGACCGCAAGTGCATTTCAACCTGGCCAGTTGCTACGACACGCATACCTGCGTGGCGAGCCGCAGCCAGTACGGCGGCCTTATGGCGAGTGTCCTGGGAGCGATGCAACAGCGTGAGCGACATCCAGCAACGACCCGGGAAGGTGGCGACCGCCCATTCGGCCTGGGCCAGCAAGCGTTCGAAGGGGGCGCCATATTCGGGAACCAGCAACACCACACATTCCGGCAAGCCGCGCAAATGGGCAAGGCTGGGATCGCCGGGATTATCGATGTCAGTCGGCGAAAGCCGGTATTCGCCTTTTGGGGCCTGGCGTCGTCCCAGCGTGATGAGTTCGCACAGATTTCCGTAGCCGCGACGTGTCTGGGCCAGCACGACCAGCGATACGGCGGGTTCGTCAGCCACGCGCAAGGTAAAGCTTGACCCGATCAAAAGCGGCAGATTCTGTTTCTTGGCCTCGACGTGGGCACGTACAACGCCAGCCACCGAGCATTCATCGGTAATGGCAATCGCGCCATAGCCCAGTTCTGCCGCACGCGCCACCATTTCTTCCGGATGCGAGGCGCCACGCAAAAACGTGTAGTTCGTCAAGCAATGCAATTCACTGTAAGGAGGTAAGGCCGAAGGGGTATACATGATTTATTTCATGCGAACAGGCCATGCAAGAACCAGCCGGTTTCGCTGCCACGCTCTTGATACAGCCAATAGCGAGTGCCGTTCTCGGCTTGAGCTACATAATAATCACGCACAGCCAGGCCTGCCCACCAGCCATCTTCAATGCGCTCGGGGCCCCGTATAAGACGCAGCGGCGAACCATAAAAAGGGCGATGTTGCTTGACGGGCAGCGAAACCGGGTTAGTCAGCAGCCAGAACGGGCGCTCTGCGGCGTCAACGCAGCCGGCGGACCCCGGCTGTTCATCCACGGGTACCCAACGGTTAGCGACTTCAGGGCGATGGTCGGCAATAGGGCTGGGGTGCAGGAGATTTTCTCGCCCCAGGCGCGCTACAAGTACCTCAATCAGTTGTTGGAGATCCGCAGGGCTGCCGCCAGGATCTGGAAACAGATCCTTAGGCGCCGGCGCCATGGTTTCGGTATCGGCCGCGTGCAAGTCCACGGTAATGACCGGGGCAGGTAGTTCCAGATTGTGCAGACGCTCGACAAGAAGCCGCAACAGATGCTCGGATTCCCAAGTAGGTGAGCCCAATGCCAACTCTAATTGAGTGGGTGGTCTTGCGTGACGGCCGCGCTCGTGGCCCAGTTCGAATACGATCCGCGTGACGGCGCGTCGGCGGGCTGCCAGCCAGCCGCACAGTTGCTCGATCAGGCGCCGGGCGACAAAAAGGATGGCCTCAGCGTGCTCGATGCGTTCCATGAGTTCGATGCGTCCGGTAAATTCCGGCGGCGCCACAATCCAGTCGAAGATTTCAGGAGCTTGGCCGTATGCCGCATCCAGAGCCTGGATAATGGACTTGTTCGTGCGTCGCTGCAGCCCCGCCCGTGGTAGCCTGCGTAAGGATGCCAGCGTTGCGCAACCGATTCCGTCGAGCCAGTCTCGATATGGTCTTGTCGCAGGCAAGTAGGCACAAGGCAAGGCGTCCAGTCGCTTGGCCAACATGTCTCGCTGCAGGACGCGCCGCCGCCGGACCGGCCTGGCAGCAAACAGCCAGGCACCGCCAGCGGTAGGTGCGATCGAAATTTGTGCTTCGAAACCAAGCCCTTCCAAAGTCGAGCGTACGCGTCGAAAGAGCTTTCGTATGCCGCCAAACAGGCTTAGGCTTGCCGAGACATCCAATAGCAGTGTGTTGTCTTCCGATAGTGCGACTTCGGGCGTGTATTGAAGCAGGGCCAGAGATACTTCATCAAGCGCGCGCTTTTCGGCGTGTTGGTTGTATGGCACCAACGTAGCTGTGGGACACAACGTACTTACGCCGCCACGGCGCATGCCTGGGCGCACCCCTGCCATCGCAGCAGACGGGGAAACCGCCTTGACCTGATCGCGGTCCAGCACAACAAGGGGTTCAGTGCGCCAGTTCGGGGAGTGGGTGTCCAGGCTTGCGTGCGACAAGTGCACGCCTATCCATAATCGCATGATCAAACTCGGAAAATCGGGTGTCGGGATAAAGATGCAGGCTTATCGGCCCCGCATGCGTGGCACCTCGGCGTTTCAGGATGGAAATGCTTAGCCCCCGCCGAGTCGGTTGCAGCACCAGACGTAGCGGCGATGGCGAGGATTGTTCAGCGGCTGCCATGGGGCGCATCAATATAAAAAGCGTGTCGCTTTCCTGGGCAGCCAGCTGCAACCGCCGCAAGGTTTGATTGCGCGCACGATCTTGCCAAAGCAGAAGCGCACCGAACGTGCCGCTACGCAAAACCTGCTCTGCCGTCCATAGCGCATCGGCCGCGCGTTCGGCATGCGCCCACACAAGACAGGAAGGCGGGCAGCCCCAGCCAGCCCACGCTGCTGTTTGAGGTAGGTAGGGCGGCTGCACCAGCATCGTAGGCCGCCTGCCAAGGCGGCTGAGGGCGGGGCGTAATAATTGCATTTCGCCAATGCCGGGTTGCTGCGCCAGGAATTCAATTAAATTGCCTAGCGGCCAGCCGCCGCCCGGCAGTTCTGCGGAGAGTGGCGCAAAACCTGTATCGGCGCACCGGCCTTGCGGGAGGGAAAGCCGTGAGGCCCGCCAGAGGGATGGATGGATGCGCTCTGGCAAAACAATGTTGGAATCAGGCATGAGCGCCTCGTGTTAGTTGTACTGTTTAAATATACAGTAGTTTTAACACAAACCGGGCCATCCTATCCTAAAACAGTAGGGGTGAGTTCGGTGCGCGGCTAGGGTAAGATTGGGCGCTGCATACAAGGAGCAACAATGATGGATGAATCCAGCAGGATCAAAGCAGTAGTAGCGCGCGGCAAGCAGCGATTTTTTGAGCGCCATCCTCACCTATTGCAAGAGGCCGATGCGATAACGGATCAGGATGCGGAAGCCCAAGGGGCCAGCGTTAGCGAAATGCAGGAAATTGCCAAGTATAGGGCGATTGCCGGCGTAGCCAAGGCAATGAAAAAAGACAGTTTAATGATGCTTTTGGAGCTGGGCTCAGATTCAAAAGAAGAACTCGATCAGCTTATTGCTGCGCAGAACACGCTGATAAAAAAGTCGATTGGCATGTAGTACAGGCAGCATGGAGCCGGGTTCGCGCACCGGCTCGAGCACTAATCCGTTTGCCGCTAGATATCACTGGATGTAGGCACCAGCTTGAATCCGCAAGTAAGCCCCCATTTGTCTTCCCTGCTAATCCATACGGTATTACATGTAATACAGCGGTATTGACGGTCTACTGCCCCATCCGCCGCTTCTGTAGGCCTGGTGCCTTGATGCTTCATATTTTCATGAGGATCATTGCCAATATTGTGACAGGGCTCGCAGAGCCATGATGCAACTGTCTGGGTCATAGAGTAACGCTCGGAAATGATAGTCCTTCTATTCTATGTCACATTCTGCATTACCGTGGAATATCTCATATCTTATGGGTGGCGAGAGATCCAGATGCTACATTTCTCGGACGGGGCGTATTCAAAACAAGAGGGACTAAATAATGGATTCGAACGTAGGCAATTACGAGCATTTTTCGCATGTTCGTATCATTATTGGCATGGTGCTGGGTATCAGTGTGTCGCGTCTTGTCATGGGGATGTCCGAGTTTTTACAACACCCTAAACGCAAGAGAATTTACTTGGTGCATCTTGGTTGGGTGCTCTACCTCTTTTTGACGATCACGCATTTTTGGTGGTACGAGTTTGGACTGACGAAGGTCAGGGTTTGGTCTTTCGGTCTTTATTTTTTCCTTATTTCTTTTGCTTGTTTGTTTGCTTTCGTGGCGTCCATGCTATTTCCGTCGAGCATGGCCGAGTATGAAGGTTATGAAGATTACTTCCAGTCGCGGCGCAAAACCTTCTATGCAATGTTTACCGTGCTGGCAACCGTTGATCTGGCCGACACGGCGATCAAAGGATTTGACCACTTTCACGCTCTCGGGATCGAATATCCCATACAGCAAATCATCTTTATCTTGTTAGCGATGATAGCGATATTCACGCCAAGCAAGATTTACCAAGGCGCGTTTGTCAGCGCGGCTCTTCTGTATAAAACGCTGTGGATCTACAGACTTTATGGTGTGCTGAATTAAATCAGCGCATGCGGCACACATTTGTTCTATCGACCCATCAAAGATGAGCCCTGCGTGTTCGGGGCTAATCGGCATCAGGGCAGCCTTCTGGCATACTGATCCCCTTATTACATAAAGAGGTACATATGACTAAGTTTCAGGTTGGCGATGTTGTTGTGTTAAAGAGTGGCGGGCCGCGTATGACTGTTACGCAAACGGGGCTTACCCATAGCCGCGTCGAATGTACGTGGTTTACACCGAACGCAGAAATCCAGACCGCATACATTTCTGACAGTGCGTTAGTTGACAACAAATAGTTCGAGCTGAATGATTGCGGACCGCCCGTGAGGCGGTTTTTTTTTGAGTATGGAACCTGGCGCAGAACGGTATCTTGCACATGCGGGATAATGAGCTCTGCAACGAGCCTGATTAGTCAGGTACGAGCGGGCACATCGCCACGCTACAACACAACAAAGAGGTCAATATGAGCGGGAAAAGCTTGGTCGAGCGCGCAATTACTGCGTACTTAAAAGCAGGTGGGCCAGATCAGCCAGGGAAAGGCAGTGATGAGGTGACAATTGATGGCGTTGTATACGCGGTCCTGCGCAACGTGAAGGGTGTTCTTGCCGTTTACAAACTAGATAGCAAAGGAATTTTGCGCAGAGTGCGTGATATACCTGAAGGCATAGCGTAGAAATCCTGATGTCGTTACCCTATGTTTTCCTCTGCACATGATGGCGCTATGATTTCTCTTATCACCTAGGAGAGCGTTATGTGGACATGCAGAAATTGCGGGCTGAGCATTCTGCCTGGATCAGTGAAACCTGAAATCGATGGCGACAATTTTTATTTCGTTTGTCCTGGCTGCGATGCTCAAAACGAACTTGTGAATGTAGGCGGGAATGTGGACGGTGAGGCTGCTCAATTGATTCAGCCCGATATATAGGCGGCTCAAGGCAGCGCTCTTTGGTGCACGAATCCCTTCGTTACTGTTTGCATGTTACTGAAAGACGACATCGCACTAGAATCAAAAGTACAGGTCAACTGAAGGAGCCGTGATGAAGCTGCTATTGATTGCTGTGATATTTTCGATGTTATCGAGCTGTGGGATGTATCCGCAAGGATCTTCCGGAAGCGATGCCGGACAGCAGAGCCAAACCCCAATGACGGGCAATGGCGGTGGGGGTGGTTACTAGCTCGCCTTGCTGATCATGGCAATTCTTGACCAGGGAACCTTGGGTCCGCGTATTCATTACGGTTTTATGAATAGGGGGCGGGTTATCCCCAGGGTTGCTAACAGAAATTGGGGATAAGTCAGGCCGTCCCTTGCGCGTTACTTCTTGTAAGGCGCGGCCAGATAAAAGTGATTAGAATCGCAGCCGGTTCCACTTTTTGAGATATACATGAAATTAGTTGCCCTGCTTGCCTTTACGGTTGTCGTCCTATCTGGATGTGCGGTGTATACGCCATCTGGATCGGTTGTTGTTGATCCGCATGGAGGCGATCGCGGCGGGTTCTGTCCTCCAGGACAGGCTAAGAAAGGCAACTGCTAAGATAGTCAGGCTTACGGCAGCATTTGAAACACCTTATCCACACCAGATCTATCCGTGTGCCTTAGCCACACCGTCCCGCAATTAACGCAACAGTACTGGCGCTCGATGTTTCCACAGTATGTTTCCGGCGGGATAAGCCGCAGGAGGATCATGGAGGTGTGAGGCTTCACTTCGCAGGGCTGGCGTGACAGCGCCAGGCAGGCAGGGCAGGTTGATACCGAGTCTGTATAGTTCATGCATAAAGAGTATCGTAAAACGAGCAATTCTGAGTAATACTGTTTTCTTTTGTAGTGTTTTGATTTATATAGAAAAGAAATCGTGCTTGTTTCAAATCGGCGTAAGATTTCTATGTTTTTGATCGAAGAAGCTTTATGCTCTTTGCGTCCAACAAAGGTAAGGGATTGTGTAATGAAACGACGTACTGCTTTGATTGCTTCACTTATTGCGGGTAGCGCACTGGTCTTCGGCGTTCAAGCAGCACCGCCTGAAGGCAAAGGGCAGAGCCAGAATGCGGGTCGCTCAGACAAAGGCGGTAATGGCAATTCGAACAAAAGCAATTCGA
>NZ_JBEBUX010000174.1:0-7375 GCF_040393045.1 Pollutimonas bauzanensis
CGCAACACCCTTGGCCAGTCTGTCTGTTTCACCAGAATGACCAGTTTGTATCGTTCATCGACAAGGTGTTGTTGAGTTTTTCGACGAAGCTGCGATTTTTATCGACGAAAACGCAACCCAACCCTGCGTCCAGTCATGCCACCACGGCAATGCAAACGCCCGCGGCGGCGCCTATCAGCCAGGGCAAAGCAGGGCTGATGGCTCAGACATCGATACGGACGATGCGGCGTATGCCCTGAGAAGACATACACATAGATGCCATCACCGAAGCGTCGGCAGACCAGTTTGTGGCGCGATATAAAACCGCTCTGGTATTCATAAATGCCGACCGAAGCGAACTCTGTTATCGCAGTGCCCGGGGAGCTTTTGGCATCGACCTTTTCAGTCAATTACCGATAATAATTTTGTTTGAGTCATAGCGCAGTGGGTGCAGCGCCGATACGCTATCGATGCCGGTGTGGTGTCCACGATAGTGGACACCACACCGGCATCGCAGAGTTCAACGGCGACTATCCTGATCCCATGAAACCCTTCCTTACCTGGAGAGATGGCGCATATGCGTTGTCAACCCTTCAGCGTGAAACGCGGACTGTCTTCGAGGAAGTCTTCGATGTGTATGAGGACTTGCTCCGCGGTTAGCTGTACGACTGCATATTGCGGGGCTTCCTGACGTCCGGGGATCCCTTCATCGGCATCGGCGTGTAACTCCAGCGCCACCTGGTGGTTGGTGCCTTTCAGGGTAAAGAAAGGCATGCCCTGGTACGAGCCCGTGATAGGACGATGAATATGGCCGAAAAAAACCTGACGGATCCGGGATTCAAACCCCGCGATTGCAGCCCGGAACGCCGCCGTCTCGCGCAATGAAATGGCGTCCATGCTGTGGATTCCGATCGGGAAGAACGGATGGTGCATAAATAGCATTACCGGCTTGATCGAGGCTTCAAGCTGTTCACGCAGCCAAGCGCCGCGCATGTCGCAGAATACGCCCCACGGTACTCCAGGCTCATTTGTGTCCAGGAAGATGGCGAGGTAGTCGCCGAAATCCTTCGTGTACTGGATGAACCCGTTTTTATCGCACTCAGTAGATGGAAAATACGCTTTGAGCGTGTCCCGATGATCGTGGTTGCCGGGAATAAGGTATAGGGGCTTGGTCACCGAAGACAGCACCTCGCGCAACTGGGCGTAGGCGTCTGCCTGGCCTTGGTGCGTCAGGTCGCCCGTAATCACCAGTGCCTCGGCGTCAGGTTGATGCGCCATCAAATGCGCTACGGCTTGTTGCAGGCGTTTTTTCGGGTTGCTGCCATACAGCTCGCCGCCGCCTGCTACCAGGTGCGTATCCGTTAAATGTATAAATTTCATGCCGTGCTTTCCTTAGCGATCCAGAAGCTTCTGAACTTCCTTGGACATGTTCTGCAGCGCAGCTTGTGGCTGGACTGATTTGTCGAACACCGTTTGCAGGTTGTCGAGAATCACATCGGTAATTTTCAAACCGTTTTCACCGGGGAAGGCATACCAGCCAGTCAACCAGGGCAGTTGCTTTACAGCGGTGTACTGGTTGGGGTTCTTGTCGTAGAAGCCCTTCAAACCATTGGGGTCTTCAATCGGCAGCATATTGGCTGGGAAGTAGCCGGTGTTTTTCGTCATGACGACCGCGCCTTCAGGCCCTGTCACGAACTTGATATATTCCCATGCAGCCTTCTGACGCGCAGGGTCCTTGGCAAACATCATGGCCACGTTGCCGCCTGCCGGTACCCGGCCGTTTTCGCCATAAATCGGGAAGAAGCCTGTCACCAATTTGAAGCGATCGCCGATCTGTTTTTCGAGGCCGGACAGACGCGAGGTGGAGGACGAAAACACCGCCATCTTGCCGCTTACGAACAGTTGCGCTGCTTCGTTGTAGTTATAGTTCTCCATGGTGCCGTTCTCGACCATGCGGCCCATTTGGGCAATCGATTCCTGCCCGATGGCGTTATCGAAAGCGACCTTTTTTTCTGCATCGTCCAGCATTTTTCCGCCCTTGGAGAACACCATGGACTGCCACAGCCAGTTGCCGGTAATTTCCCAGTCATAATGCAAGCCCTTGGTATCGGGATTGGCCGACCGGGATTTATCGGCCAGAGCAATGATTTCGTCCCAGGTCGTGGGCAACTTGTCCGTGTTGGCGCCGGCTTTAGTGATCAGGTCGGCGTTGTAGTAGACAATCGGCGTCGAGAGCGAGAAGCCAATGCCGGACTGAATGCCATTGACGTGACCCAGCGACATTAGCGATTCGCTATAACCGCGCTTTTCCCAATCTTGCTCGGTCTTGATGAATGGCGTGAGATCCACGGCGATGCCGCGGTCCACGAACACGCGTTGCCGGTTCAGGCCCTGGAACGAGACGTCCGCCAGCTGATTGGTTACGGCGTGGCGTAACGCCTGTTGGGCGGCGGCCTCATATTCAGTTGTCGGGGCGCGAAATTTTACGGAATAGTCAGGAAATTTTTCCGAGAAGCGTTTGGCCAGCTCTTCATGTACCGAATTGAATACATCCGGGTACGGATAATCGACGATCAACTCAATTTTCGCTGCAGCAGCCATGCCGCTGGTCAGAGTAAGCCCGGCCAGGAGGCCAGAAATAATAAAACGTTTCATGCTTGGTCCTTCAACCTTTAACACCCGTAAGGGTTACACCTTCAATAAAGCGCTTTTGCGCCACCAGGAAAAACAGCAGCAGAGGCAGTGTGATGATGACTGTGCCTGCCATGAGGGGGCCATAGTTCGTGCCTGCCTCTTCATTCATGAAAAACATCGTGCCCAGGGGCGGGGTTGCCAGCTCCATCGTGTTGATCACCAGCAATGGCCAGAAATAATCATTCCAGTGCCAAACGACCGAGAAAATGGAAAAGGCGATAAGTGCCGGCATGGCCGCCGGCATGAGGATGCGCCACACCAGTTCGAACTCGCTCATGCCGTCCAGGCGTGCAGCATGGATGAGATCGTTTGGTACACCGCGGAAAAATTGGCGCATAAGAAAGATGCCGAACGCCGACGCAATGAACGGGATGATCAGCGCGGCTGTCGTGTCCAGCAGGCCTGCGTGATAAAGCAGGATGTACAGCGGGATTGCCGTTGCTTGAAACGGGATCATGAGCGAAAGCATTACCAAGCCCCATGCCAGGGGCTTGCCGCGGAACTCGATCTTGGCAAACACATAAGCGGCCGGCAAGGCAACCAGTACCTGCAGGATGAGGATGCCCGCGCATACGACTATGCCATTGAGCAGATAGCGCAGCAGCGGAACCTGGGTGAGTGCCGTCGTGTAGTTTTCCACTGCGGCCCATTTCTGCGGCAGCAGATGAAAGCCGCTCATGAAAATTTCGTCCGCCGGCTTGAGCGAAGTCGACAGCATCCAGATAAAGGGAAACAGGTAAATGATTGCGCCTGTCATCAGGATGGCATGACGCGCGATGCGCCAGGCCAGGGAAGGTTGGATTGGCGAGTTCATGCGTAATGCGTCCTTTTTTCCATGCCCGCCTGCTGGACGAGGGTCAACACGAAAATGCAGGCCACAAAGATCACCGTCATGGCTGAGGCATATCCCATGCGGAAGAAAGCGAAGCCTTCGTTGTAAATTGAGTGCAGCAATACTTCGGTTGCCTTGTTTGGTCCGCCGCTGGTCAGTACATGGACTGTGTCAAATACTTGAAGAGAACGGATGGCGCACACGGTGACCACAAAAAGGGTGGTGGGGCCAAGCAACGGCAAAATAAGCCGGAACAGGCGGTCTACCGGATTGGTCATGCCGTCCAGCAGGCTGGCTTGGCGTAGTTCTGTCGGGATGTTCTTCAGCCCAGCCATGAACATGACCATGGCAAGGCCTGACATTTGCCAGATACCGATCACGGCAAGCGATTCCAGCGCCAAGTCGTAATCCTTTAGCCAGTTCTGGGGCGCGATGCCAAACCAGCCAATCACTTGGTTGATGAAGCCGGCACTGGGATGCATCAGGAACTGCCACACTACCGCCATGGCGATCAGGGTGGACGCTACCGGCATGAAGTAAGCGGTGCGATAGAAGCCCCGCAACGAAGAATTCGACTCGATCAGAAGGGCGGCGCCGAGTCCGATGGCGATAGAGCCGACCGATACCAGAACCAGGTAATACACCGTATTCGTGAACGATTTCTGGAAGGTGTCGTCTTGCCAGAGTTCTGCATAGTTCTCCAGGCCGATCCAACTCCAGGCGCTGGCGCCAAATTGCCAGTCGGTAAGCGACATCACGGCGACGATGATCAACGGCACGACCAGCAGCAGGAGTGTCAGCACCAGGCTGGGGCCAAGCAGCAGCGCGAGCTGGTTACGTTTAATACGCATCCCTTTCTCCTACGCGGCGCAAGAAAAGGCGGCGCATAGCGGTACCAGCCTGAGTCCGCTGGCGTCAAAGGCATGGCACTGTTCCATGGGCACAAAGATGCTCAGGTTTTCGCCTACCCGCAGCCCTGGCCCGTCGTCGATGACCAGGGTGATCTTGTCGTCCTCGGGCGTCACCATGGTGACGATGCGTTCGGCGCCGGTGTACTCCATCAGAAGGATGCGACCGCTCACCTTGAGCGCGTCCGGGAGCCGCTTCAGGCTGGCGGCGTGTGGCCGAAAGCCCACCTCCGCCACCGCTGCCGGAAGCAATTGCCCCAGGGGCTGTCCTTGTATGGTCGGCCTGTCATTGCCGTCGCGTGCAACCGGCAGGAAGTTGATGCGCGGCGCGCCGACAAACGCCGCCACGTCGCGGTGCTGCGGCTCATCATAAATGTTGGTCGGCGTGCCAAGCTGAAGGATACGGCCGCCTTTCATGACGGCAATACGATCAGACATTGACATGGCTTCGTGCTGGTCATGAGTCACGTACACAAATGTGACGCCCAGCTCGTCGTGCAGTTGCCGGATCTCCGCGCGCAGCGATTGCCGCAGGTTGGCATCCAGATTGGACAATGGTTCATCAAACAGGAAGAGGGAAGGGCGTCGAACCATGGCCCTGGCCAGGGCCACGCGCTGCCGTTGACCGCCGGACAGCGCGGCGGGCTTGCGTGACCATAAGTGCTCAATGCCGAGGATTTCGGCGATCTTGCGACCTTGCTCGTGCGCTGCGCGCACATGACTACGCGCGCCACGGCTGAACCAGCGAGCGCCCGGCAGGCGTTGCGTGAAACTCATCGTGCCCATGTAAAGCGGCGTGCAGATATTGTCGCCTACGGTCATGTGCGGATAGAGCGCATACGATTGAAACACCATGGCACAGTCGCGTTCGGCGGGCGTCTGCGCGAGCAGATTCACTGCGCCTTTCCGGATTTCGCCGGTATCGGGCAGTTCGAGGCCAGCCAGCAGCTTGAGCAGCGTCGACTTCCCGCAGCCGGAAGCGCCCAGCAAGGTCAGGAATTCGCCTTTCTTGATGGTCAACGAGAGCTTATCCAGCACGGTCGTCGCACCATAGGTTTTCGTCACATCAGAGAGTTCGATATCGGTCATGTCATGACTCCGTTAAGGCAGGGCGAGGCTGGCCAATCCAGCCGGCGAGGTCGCGGAAGTGAGAGAAGGCCACCACACAAGGATCCAGCTCATTCCGATGTGCGTGATAGCCGCCCAAATGCGCGGCAAACGGCACGTTTGCGTTCGCTGCGCAAGAGGCATCAATATGAGAATCGCCAACAAACAAGGCATCAGCCGGCGCACAGCCCAGCATAGACAGGGTTTTGAGTAAAGGATCCGCATGGGGCTTGGCATTTTTTTCATCGCCCAGGCATACCTTGGCAGCGAAGTAGTCGTTCCATCCAAAATGGCCGAGCAGAGCCTTGGTGGTGCCAGGGTCGCGGTTCGTACACAGGCCGAGTCGATAACCCGCCGTGTGAAGCTCGTGCAGCATGGCCTGGCTGCCTTCAAAGGGCGTCGCTGCATATAGCCAATCGTTCTCATAGGTTTCGGAGAGCAGGCGGTAATCACGATGCGCTTCTGCTCCATTCCGGTTTAACTGCGTCAGCGCAAGCGACAACATGGAGCCAATGCCGTCGCTCAGCCGCAGCCTCAGCGCGCCCGGGTCAAGTCGGCTTTGCCCAGTGGAGTCGAAGGCGAGAACGGCTGCATACAGGCCGGGCCATGTATCCAGCAATGTTCCATCTAGATCGAAGATGACTGTTTTAGGGTGGGTTTGACTGTTCATGCCACGCATTCTATTGATCGAATGTGACATAAAAGTGAACACTATTGGGCACGCTGCGCTCATAAAACGATCGTATGTGATCGTTTTTGCTATGCTAATGTGTGCTTTTACTTCCCACGCGGTACTTTTTTATCGGCATCTAGAACTATGCTTAAAGCAGAACGACAACAACGCATCCTGGCCCTGATGCAGCAAGCCAGCGCGGTTACTGTGCGGGGCCTGGCTGCCGAATTTTCCACTTCTCCCATCACCATACGGCGGGATCTGCTTGAGCTTGGAGAGCGGGGATTGCTTGAGCGCACGCACGGCGGTGCCGTGGCTACTCAGGAAGTCCTGGCAGAAGGTAGTGCGCGCTATGAAATGTATAACTACATCGAGCGCCATCATCAGCAGTCGCTAGAAAAATCCGCAATTGCCGAATGCGCCGCCCAGTATATTTCGGACGGCGACAGCATTCTCGTCAATGCCGGCACAACCACGCATGCGCTCGCGCAGGCGCTACGGGGTCATCAGGACCTGCATGTCATCACCAATGGCCTGACTGTAGCCACGGCCGTAGGACAAAGCGTCCGGGCTCACGTGTACGTGTTGCCCGGAAGGCTTGATATACGTAAACAGGCCACCATCGAACGGCCCGATCGCGACCACTTTCCAGACATCCAGATACGCGAGGCGTTTCTCGGCGTGCATGCTGTGTCCGAAAGTGGCATCTATATGCGCGACAATGCGGATGCCGCCATGAACCGTGCTTTCATCGCCGCGGCAAGCCGCATCACCGTCGTGGCCGACCACACCAAGCTGCACGCATTTGCCAGTTTCCGAATATCTTCGTGGAGCAAGGTACAGAGGCTAATTACCGATGCGGCCTCCAATACGGAGATACTCGCAGCGATCGAATCCCAGGGCGTTGATATCGTCGTCGCGCCTTAGGGAAATTCTGAACAAGTTCGTCAGGATATAGTCGAACGAGTCGAACAGAAATGATGGAAGCGCGATGAAGCAGCTGAGTTTTTCCGACGCCGAGTACGCAGTCAAGCGCAAGCAAACGCAGCGCGAAGTGTTCCCGGCCGAAATGGATAAGGTGGTTCCGTGGGCACCTCGAAGGCCGTCGCCATGCCGGGTTAGGCAAGCCTCAATCGGGTAGCGACAAGACCATGCCGCGACGAACACCCAGGCGGGCGGCTT
>NZ_JBEBUX010000175.1:0-7330 GCF_040393045.1 Pollutimonas bauzanensis
AGCCTGACCATTGCCGCCAACGAACAGGGCTACGCCAGCGCGGCACACGATATCGGGGCATCCCCGTGGCGCGTTTACGGCCGGCATGTTCTGCCCAATATCGCCAGCACCATTATCGTCAGCATCACCCTGACCTTTCCCGAAGTCATATTGCTTGAATCCGGCTTGTCGTTCCTGGGCCTGGGCGTGCAGCCCCCTTTGACCAGCCTGGGCAATATGGTCGGATATGGGCGCGAGTATCTGCAATCAGCGCCGTGGATTTTGTTGGCACCCAGCGCCATTATTGTTTTGACGACCTTTTTTATCAGCCTGGTCGGAGATTGGCTTCGCGACCATCTTGATCCGACCTTGCGTTGACCTTCTAATAGAGAATCATTGTGACCAAACAAAAGAAAAATGTCTTGCTAATCGTCGTCGACCAGTGGCGCGGCGACACACTGGCCAAACTGGGCCATCCCGTCATCAAGACCCCGAATATCGACGCGCTGTCCGAGCAAGGCGTGACATTTGCCCGCCATTACACCCAGGCCGTACCCTGCGGTCCAGGCCGAGCATCGTTATTGACCGGCCTGTACATGATGACCCATCGCGCGGTGCAAAATACCATCCCTCTAGATGCCCGACATACCAACATCGCCAAGGAAGTCCGCAAGGCAGGCTATGAGCCGGCTCTGGTAGGCTATACAACGACTACACCTGATCCACGCCACGTTGATGCGCAAGATCCCCGGTTCAAAGTGTTGGGCGGCGACATGGAGGGTTGGCGGCCAGTCGGTTCATGGGGCCTGAAAATGGAAGCCTACTTCGCGTGGCTCTCGGCCCAAGGCTATGCCATGCCAGACAACCCCTGGGATATCTGGTTGCCGCAAGGTCAAACGGAAGATGACAAGGGCGCCACCAATAAGCCCAGCGCCGTCCCGGCCGAGCTATCCGACACGACCTGGTTTACTGACAGAGCGATCGAATACTTGCATGGCGTCCAGGACAAGCCCTGGTTCCTGCATCTGGGCTACTACCGCCCGCACCCCCCTTTTTCCGCCCCCGCGCCTTACCACGAGATGTACGACCCCGCGGATTGCCCATCGCCCATCCGCGCCGAATCGGCGCAAACAGAGGCGCAACAGCACCCCTTGCTAGAGTTCTATCTGGATAACGTTGAGCGCAAGAAATTCTTCCAGAACGGAGACGGTCTGGGCAGCGGCATGGACGACGCCGAAGTTCGACAAATGCGCGCAACGTACTATGGGCTGATGAGCGAAGTAGACGACCAACTGGGCCGCGTATTCGAGTACTTGAAGAAAACCGGCCAGTGGGACAACACCTTGATCGTATTCACCAGCGACCATGGTGAACAATTGGGTGACCACCACCTGCTGGGCAAACTAGGGTACTTCGACCAAAGCTATCATATCCCGATGATTATCAGGGATCCCGCCAAAACGGCTGATGCCACGCGCGGCAGCGTTGTCGAGCGCTTCACCGAAACGATAGACACCATGCCCACCTTGCTGGATTGGCTGGGGCTTCCCGTACCGCGAACCTGCGACGGCTATTCTTTATTGCCCTTCGTACATAATGGTATTGCGCCAGCGGACTGGCGCACCGAAGTGCATTACGAATTTGATTTCCGTAATATTTTTTACTCCAAGCCCGAAGAAGCGCTGGGTCTGAAAATGGATGAATGCGCCTTATCGGTAATTCAAAACGAAAACTACAAATACGTTCATTTCGCCGCTTTGCCGCCGCTGTTCTTCGATTTGCAGAAAGACCCGGGCCAGCTTCACAATGTGGCGCAAGACCCTTTATATACACAGCAAGTACTAACTATGGCCGGAAAAATGCTTAACTGGAAGATGCTTCACGCAGATCGCACCCTGACGGGATACGCCGCCACGCCTGCCGGATTGACATCACGATGACCGCTGCCCGAATCGTAGCGTCGCGCAAAGCCTTGATTTTCGACCTGGACGGCACACTGGTCGACACCCAGCCAGATATTCGCAAAGCCATTAATGGCGCACTGCGCGATTGTGGCTTTGACGAGATAGCGCAGGACGCAAAAGTACCCAATCTTCATGCCACCCTGCCCGTTATCCTTAGTGCGGTAATGGAACAACTAGGCATAGCCGAATCGGCCATGGAGCCTCTGCGACAGGCCTATATAAAACATTACCGGGCGCAAGCCCATGGCGGATCGGAACTATACCCGGGCGTCATGGAATTGCTGCAAGCCCACCAAGGGCGCGGCGGCATCATGGCAGTATGCACAAACAAAAATCGCGCGGACGCTTTAGATGTATTGGGGCGCTGCGATATTCTGCACTTCTTCCAGTATGTGACTGGCGGCGACACCACAGCTCATCCTAAGCCCCACCCTGCTCCCCTGGCACACACACTAGAACAGCTGCAAACTGAACCCGCAGATGCGATTCTGATCGGCGATACCCATGCCGATGCCTTGTGCGCCCAAACGGTAAAAACCGGCTTTATGTTGCATTTGGCGGGGTATGGTGGCCAAGCGGCGCTGGACTGCCCTAACGACGCCCAGTTTTCTAGCTATGCAGAGCTTCAGGGCCAACCTGGCAGTTCTTTCTAAACGTTAGCAATCAGTCCACCGTCCACCCGGATGACGGACCCGGTAATGTATGACGCCTGGCAACTGGCCAAAAAGGCCGCCGCTGCACCGTATTCGGCAGGGTCGCCGTAGCGCCTGGCCGGTATGGTGGCGACGCTTTCCTGCACGACAGTGTCGTAGCTGCGATCCTCGCGGGCTGCTTTAGCCTTGTCCAGCGCCACAATGCGCTGAGTGGCGATGCGGCCCGGCACCAATACGTTAGTGGTAATGCCGTTTGGCCCCACTTCGCGCGCCAGTGTTTTCGACCAACCCACCAGGGCGCTACGCAAGGAGTTGGACAAACCCAGGTTGGCAATAGGCGCCACCACGCCGGATGAAGCGCTGGTAATAACGCGGCCCCAGTTCCGCTCCTTCATGCCGGGAAGAACCAGATCTGTCATGGTGATCACAGACAACACCATTTCATTGAAATGCCGCTGCCATACGTCGCGCTCGATGTTTTGCACCAAGCTTGGCGGCGGACCGCCCGTGTTATTGCACAAGATATCAATCGGCCCCACCGCATCGACCACCTCGCCATGCCACTGTTTGAACCTGTCGATCTGCGCCAAGTCCCACTGCTTGCCAATCGCCTTGCCGCCGGCAGACTCGATGGCCTCACAAGTAGCAGCCAGGTAAGTTTCATTAATATCGCACACCACGACCGTCGCGCCCTCAGCAGCCAGTGCGCGCGCAATCGCACCACCCAGCCCGCCGCCAGCGCCATGAACGAGTGCCACTTTCTGCTTTAATCCGAGTTCCATTGCCCATTTTCCTTGCTGTCTAATTTGCCTGAATGAGTCAGGTACCGATGCTTAACGGCGCGCGCAATTTACGCAGCAGGGCAATCGCACTCTGCGCGGTGATCCGCCCTGTCTTGGGATTTTCCGAAGGAATGTTCTGGATTTCCATGGACAGCAGCGCCGAATCGGACACTACTTCTATATGATGGGTGTTGCGCTCAAGGGTGGGGTCGGCCCAGACTTCAAGGAGTGTTTTGTCGGGTCCCACACCCGCCAGCGATACACTGACGGCCACGTTTAAGTTGGCCGGAAATCCGGACGCCGCTTCGCGGGCCGTGCCCGAAAAGATCAGCGTGGGCTCTTTCAGGCTCATCACATCGATATTCTGTTTTTCCAGAAACGGCGCACCCACAAACCCCTTAACCGGCTTGCGCGAAGTCATCTTGACCGAGTGGATCGTGCCTTCGGCCGCACCCAGTATGGCGTCGAGCCCCAGAATCGCCCCAGATGGAACAAGAATCTGCCCATTATGCGCTCGGGCCAGGTCCACCAATTCGGGATGCGCCAACAACGCTCCACTGCTCAAGCTTACGACCTTCTTTCCCGCCTTTAAAAACGGCGTGGCAATGCGGGGCAACAGATGGGCGGGCGCGCATTCGATCACAATGTCGCAGTACGGCTCCAGCTCGTCCAGCAGTACAAAACGAGGCGGTGTCTGGCCTTGCCAATCAAATTCAGGCGCTACGTCAGGGTTGCGCACGCCCACGGCAACAAGCCGAATGCCTTCAATACCTTGAGCAAGCTGGCTTGCAATCGAACGGCCTATGGCGCCAAAGCCTGCCACTCCTACATGTAAGTCTTCCATCTGTTGTATTCCTGTTCCACAAAGATCACCCGGCCCTATCACCGGTGAACTTCATTCTAGGAAAGAGACACAAAGGCAACAAACGATTTGTTATCACCGCAGCGATTAGCGCAACTAATGGCTGGATGGATTCGGCGCCATTTCGACCTCGCCCAACACCCAGGTGCGGAATTTTTGTATGGCCGCCCGCTTGGGTGACGAGACGCGCGTCAGCAGGTAGTAATCGCCGGCGCTACGCACGGGCTCTATGTTAGGCAACAAGACCTTGAGCTCGTTGCGTCCCGGATAGCCACGCAGCAGCACCTCGGGAATCAGCGCAATGCCTTTATGATCCAACGCCGCGCCCAGTGAGATATAAAAATGCCCGTACTCCGGCTCATGCCCGGAGGGCTTATATTCCACCCCGTTGGCCTTCAACCATTCCCGCCATGCGTTGGGGCGGCTTGCGGTGTGCACCAAAGACGCCGTCTTGAAGTCGGCCACGTGCTGGATAGCTGGCTGTGTGGCGTACCAAACCTTGGACGCCACCGGCACCATCACATCATGAAACAACAGGTCAGCCTCGATGTCTGTCCACTTTTCCAACATGATTAGGTTCACGGCGGGAAAATGTTCCGGGTAGCGTTGCCCCGGCAGCTTCCCCACTCGCAGCGCGACATCGATATTGTCGGACTGCATGTCGACCGGCCGAATATCTGACACCACACGCACTTCAATATCGGGGTGCTGGGATGTAAATGACGCCAACCTTGGCATCAGCCAAAGGGTGCCGATAGTGGGTATGGTACTGACGGTAAGCGTTTGCTGGTGATCCGGGCTAGTCAGGTCACGCAGGGCCTTTTCCAGGCCCTCCAATAACACATGGCACGCTTCATAAAACTGCTGCCCTGGTTTGGTGAGCTCGATATAACGAGCATGCCGGATGAATAGCGGAGTTCCCAAGAACTCTTCCAGCTTGCGTATCTGCAAACTGATCGCGCCCTGTGTCACGAACAGCTCTTCGGCCGCCTGCGTAAAGGAAAGATGCCTGGCCGCCGCTTCGAAATAACGCGTGGCCAATAAGGGGGGAAGGCGTCTACTCATAGGTCCGTTGATGGATGAGCCAAAAGGCATACGAGTCTGCCATTAGCCGAACTAATAGCATCGCATACTTTAAATCGTTTGTCCCCCATTGCCCACCTCACTAACATAAAACCTACCCGCAATGCCCGACATCGGGCCCTGCCTCCGTTCACAGCAAAAAGGAGTCAAGTGATGGTTAGTAAGGAAGAAAAAAGTTCAATACGCGAGCGATTTCTAAAGGTCGACACATCAAACGTTGCCGACGTACTGGATGAAATGGGTCATCCCGACCAAGGGCTGGCGGCAGCGTTCCAGCGCCAGACAGGCTCAGAGCGCCTGGCGGGATGGGCATACACCATCCGTGGGCAAATGACGCCTTACGGTTTCGGCGGTGACGCGGATAAAATGAAAGCCTGCGCGGCCCTGTCCGAAGGCGACGTATCAGTATGGTCTGGCGATGGAGACGGCATCTGCTACTTCGGCGAATTGATCTCCATCGGCATGAAGGAAAAAGGCAGCGTTGGCGCCATCGTCGACGGCGGACTGCGAGACACCTGCTGGATCAACGCGTTGGGCTTTACGGTTTTCGGGCGCTTTCGCACTCCGGTGCAATCTATCAGCCGCTGGAAAGTTAACGCATGGAACGTACCGATCTATATGCAAGGTGCAACGGGCCGGCGCGTAGCTGTCGAACCGGGCGACTTCATTTTGGGGGACGACGACGGCGCGCTAGTCATACCGCAAGCCATCGTAAAGGAAGTACTGGAAAGATCCGAGCGCTTAACCGAGCAGGAAGTCGCCATCCGCCAGAGCTTGAGCGAAGGTATGTCGCTAGCCCAGGCCCTTGAAAAATACGGCCACGTTTAAGCACAAACTGGACGTGACCGGGCCACGAAAAGCAAGCATATGCGGACATCGGCCCAAACACGTCCCATCCCCACCGGAGGAGACAAAGCATGCAAACCCGATCCAGCACATATCTGAAAACCTTGTTCAAGTGCAGTATGATTGCCTTGGCGCTCGGCGTTGCCAGCGCCGCACACGCGTGGCCTGACCGCGCCCTGAAAATGATCGTGCCCTTTCCCGCAGGCGGTATTAACGACATTGTGGCGCGACTGACGGCCACCTACCTGGGCGAAGAGCTTGGCGCCACCATTGTGGTCGAAAATCGGGCAGGTGCAGGTGGCACCATCGGCACTATGGCGGCGGCAAGCAGTCCGGCAGACGGCTACACCATACTGTTAGGCGCCAGCAGCACCGTTGCCGTCGCGCCCCATCTATACAAGAAACTGGGCTATGCGCCGGAGAAAGACCTGGTAGCCCTGGGTGGCATCGGTTCAGCCGCCAGCCTTCTCGTCGTCGGCACCAACTCCAAATGGAACAGTCTGAGCGAACTGGTCGAGGCTGACAAAAAGGCCTCAGGCACCATCAACTACGGTTCAGCCGGCGCAGGCACCAGCCATCATATAAAAACCGAACTGCTTAAGCTACGGACCGACGCACAGTGGCTGCATATTCCATACCGGGGCGGGGCACCCGCCATGACCGACCTTATGGGCGGACAAATCGACTTCCTGCTGGAGCCCTTGCCCACAGCTCTGCCCTATGTGGAGTCGGGCCGTATTAAGGCGTTGGCCGTCACTACACGGCAACGCGCCGCCGTGCTGCCAGACGTAAAGACCTTTGATGAAGAAGGCATCAAAGGCTACGATGCAACGTTATGGTTCGGCGTTTTTGCACCGGCAGGTATAGACAGCGACGTTGCCAAAAAGATCGGTGACGCCTTGCAGCGTGTCTTCGCGCGCGACGTCGTAAAACAGGATTTTGAAAAACGCGGGCTAGATGCCTACAGCGGCTCCCCCGAGCAGTTCCAAGATTTCGTCAAAGCCGAAATCAAGCTCTGGGGCGACGTAATCCAAAAGGCCGGAATACCAGCTCAATAGCTTGAAAGGATGCGGGCACGCATTACGCCAAGCGTGCGGAGCGCCGTCACCAAGGTTTGACATGAGTTCCTAGACGACATATGATTCTTATGCACATCATTTC
>NZ_JBEBUX010000176.1:0-7312 GCF_040393045.1 Pollutimonas bauzanensis
ACCGTTGCTCATGTTTAGTCCTTGCTAAATATCTTTGACGGGATGCCTTTCTGTTTAATCTTAAACAGCGGCAGCGCCCCCCACGATTTCTGAAATTTCTTTGGTAATAGCAGCCTGGCGGGTTTTGTTATAAACCAGCTCCAGGTCGCCAATGACTTTCTTGGCATTGTCGGATGCCGACT
This sequence comes from Pollutimonas bauzanensis, assembly GCF_040393045.1. Classification (GTDB taxonomy): domain Bacteria; phylum Pseudomonadota; class Gammaproteobacteria; order Burkholderiales; family Burkholderiaceae_B; genus Pollutimonas; species Pollutimonas bauzanensis_A. The sequence continues at coordinate 183 of NZ_JBEBUX010000176.1, forward strand.
TCATGGCCACCATCCGCGCCGACTGCTCGGACGCCATGTTTTCTGCTACAGCCTGATACACCAAACCTTCTACGTAGCGCATCAACAAATCGTCAATGACCGTTTTCGAATCCGGTTCGTAGATGTAATCCCAACCGTACGATGCCTTGGCGACATCGCTGTCGCCCTGCGACTCGGAACCTTCCGACTGGAAAGGATCTTTCAGTCCGCTAGGCAAAGGCAGCAAACGAATGAAGCTGGGTTCCTGCCTCATGGTGTTCACAAAGCGGTTCGTTGCCATGTAAATGGCATCGATCTTGCCGTCGACGAAGTCGTCGATTTGCACCTTGATGGCGCCAATAAGACGTTCAAGGTTGGGCATATCGCCCAGCTGCACTTCTTGCGAAACCAGGTTAGCGCCGATGCGCGTCAAGACGCCTGCACCCTTGCTGCCCAAGGCAGTCGCCTGCACCTTGATGCCTTGCTTCTCGAAGTCTTTCAGACGATTCAGCACCAACCGCATGATATTGGTGTTCAAGCCGCCGCAAAGACCTTTGTCTGTGCTGACCACAACGATCCCTACCGCACGCACGTTTTCACGTTCGTTCATGTAGGGGTGCGAGTAATCCGGGTGAGCCTGCATCAAGTTAGCGGCGATATCCCGTACCTTGGTTGCATAGGGACGGCCTGCACGCATCCGCTCTTGCGCTTTACGCATTTTGGATGCTGCAACCATCTCCATGGCTTTGGTGATCTTGCGCGTGTTTTGCACGCTCTTGATCTTGGTTCGAATTTCCTTAATTCCGGCCATCGCTCTTTCCTGAAAGGGCGTTATAGCGGGGCTGCTTGCGCAAGCCCCACCGTACGTATGGATACTGAAGCAAGTGCTTCATCACCCTCGCCAGTCAAACTTAAAAAGCACCGTGCTTTTTGAACTCTTGTATGGCTGCAACCAATTCGGCTTCGTCGTCTTTGGAGAGTTCTTTGGTGTCTTCAATGCGTTGAATCATACCTTCGTGCTTGGACTTCAGGTAATCTTTCAATGCTTTTTCAAACGACAGAATCTGTGAGACTTCAAGGTCGTCGAGGTAGCCGTTGTTGACTGCGTACAACGTAATAGCCAGTTCCCAAACCTGCAACGGCTGGTACTGAGGCTGTTTAAGCAGTTCAACCACGCGCTTGCCGCGTTCCAACTGACGGCGCGTAGCATCGTCAAGGTCGGAAGCGAACTGGGCAAAAGCGGCCAATTCACGGTACTGAGCCAAGTCGGTACGAATACCGCCGGCCAATTTCTTGATAACTTTAGTTTGCGCCGCACCACCAACACGAGACACCGAAATACCGGCGTTGATTGGAGGACGAACACCGGCGTTGAACAAGTCGGTTTCAAGGAAGATCTGACCATCGGTAATCGAAATTACGTTGGTAGGAACGAAAGCAGAAACGTCGCCAGCCTGGGTTTCAATAATAGGCAGCGCGGTAAGCGAGCCTGTTTTGCCCTTGACGGCGCCATTAGTGAACTTTTCGACGTAATCTTCGTTGACACGCGCAGCACGTTCCAGCAAACGGGAGTGCAGGTAGAACACGTCGCCAGGATAAGCTTCGCGGCCTGGGGGACGGCGCAACAACAAAGACACTTGGCGATAAGCCCAAGCTTGTTTGGTCAGGTCGTCGTATACGATCAGGGCGTCTTCGCCGCGATCGCGGAAGTATTCACCCATGGTGCAACCGGAGTACGCCGACAAGTACTGCATAGCAGCCGAATCGGACGCTGCGGCGGCAACGATAATGGTGTATTCCAGCGCGCCGTGCTCTTCCAGCTTGCGCACGACGTTGTTGATGGTCGAAGCCTTCTGGCCAATGGCGACGTACACACAAGTGACGTTCTTGCCTTTTTGGCTGATGATGGTGTCGACGGCAACTGCAGTCTTACCGGTTTGGCGGTCGCCAATGATAAGTTCGCGTTGACCACGGCCAATTGGCACCATGGAGTCGATTGCCTTGATACCGGTTTGCAGAGGCTGCGATACCGATTTACGGGCAATAACGCCTGGAGCAACTTTTTCGATGATATCGGTGGCTTTGGCGTTAATAGGGCCTTTGCCATCGATAGGAACGCCCAGCGCGTCAACGACGCGGCCACGCAATTCGGGGCCAACGGGCACTTCAAGAATGCGGCCGGTGGTTTTTACCGGGTCGCCTTCCGACACACCGGTGTAATCGCCCAAAATAACAGCGCCAACGGAATCACGCTCGAGGTTGAGCGCAAGACCGAACACGTTATTCGGAAATTCAAGCATTTCGCCCTGCATCACGTCGGACAGACCGTGGATGCGGGTAATACCGTCGGTCACGGAAACAACCGTGCCCTGCGTACGTACGTCGGTCGACGCGCCCAAGCCTTCGATGCGGCTCTTGAGCAGTTCGCTGATCTCTGACGGATTAAGTTGCATGTTCAGACTCCTGGAATCCTGTTATCTGGCGCGCTTCAAGCGGCCAGCGTATCGCGCATGCGGGCCAACTGGGCCTGCACAGAAGTGTCAAGTACTTGGTCGCCAACGATCACGCGCACGCCACCGATCAAATCAGTATCTACGGTGACGGCCGGCTTGAGTTTGAGACCAAACTTTTTTTCTAGGCCCGACACGAGCGTCTGGACCTGCTCGTCGCTCAGTGCATAAGCACTGCTGATTTGAGCCAGCGCCGTACCTTCGTGCCGGTTTTTCAGTATTTCAAATTGCTCGGCGATTTGCGGCAACACCAAAATACGGTTATTGACCACCAGCATTTCGATGAAATTGCGCGCATGCGCCGAGAGCGGAGACTTGATCAGACCCGCAAACAGCTCTATGCGCTGAGCGGCGTTAAGCCGCGGGTCTGTCAGTGCTTCGCGCACGTCGCCGAGGCTGGCCACTTGAGCCAGCTCGGCCACCAGACCGGACCATGACGCCAGGGCTGCCTGGTCGTCGCGGGCCGTTGCAAACAACGCTTCAGCATACGGTCTAGCGATAGTCGATAGTTCAGCCATGGCCTGCCCTGGTTTAGAGTTGAGCCTGAAGCTGTGTTAACAGCTCGGCATGTGCCTGTGCATCGACTTCTCGTTTGAGAATCTGTTCTGCACCCTTGACGGCAAGAATAGCGACGTCGGCACGCAGGCTTTCACGAACACGCTGTGCCTCTTGGGCAGCGTCTTGCTGAGCCTGAGCGATGATGCGCGCCTTCTCGGCCTCGCCTTCACGGCGAGCCTGGTCGATAAGCACCGCAGCCTGTTTCTCGGCTTCAACCATGCGAGCATGGTTTTCTGTTTTTGCAGAAGCCTCGATTAGGCTGATTCGCGCCTGGGCCTGGGCCAAATCGGCCTTACCCTTGTCGGCAGCCGCTAGGCCATCGGCAATTTTTTGACGGCGATCATCCATTGCTTTCGTAAGAGGAGGCCATACGAATTTCATCGTAAACCAACCCAGCACGAAAAACACGATCATCTGAAAAAAGAGAGTCGCGTTTAAATTCACGGTCGTTTCCCTTTAATACCCATAGTGCCCCGCAGCTTGACTGCACAACACTTGATGTCCATGCCGCAGAACCCGCCTGATACGGCGTCTGCGGCAGCTTAACCCGCCGAAGCGGGCTGCATGCAATGCTTACCCGACGAACGGATTAGCGAAGGCAAACAACATGGCGATACCAACACCGATCAGGAACGCAGCATCAATAAGACCAGCCAACAAGAACATTTTGGTCTGCAAAGCGTTCATCAGTTCAGGCTGACGAGCAGAAGCTTCCAGATATTTGCCACCCATCAAGGCGATACCAATGCAAGCACCGAAAGCGCCAAGACCAATAATAAGACCGCAAGCTAGAGCAACGAAAGCAACGTTGGTCATAACAACTCCTTGGTTAATAACCGTGTAATCAAAAAGTCAAAAAAACTACTTTTGCAAGGACATCTTGCACCCCGGCCAGGCGAAACTGCCTGGACCGAAAATTTTTAATGGCCTTCGTGAGCCTGACCCACATATACGAGAGTCAACATCATGAAAATAAACGCCTGCAACAGCACGATAAGTATGTGGAAAATTGCCCACACCGACCCTGCCAGAACATGACCAATACCCAAGCCTATGCTTGCACCATTAAATCCGGTCCATGCGCCGCCCAACAAAGCGATCAACATGAAAATAAGCTCGCCGGCAAACATATTGCCGAACAACCGCATACCCAACGAAACCGACTTGGCAGCGTACTCGATGCAGTTCAACAGGAAGTTAAACGGCGCCAGCACCAGCCCGCCTAGGCCGTTAGCATGAAATGGAGCCGTAAACAATTCTTTGACAAAGCCACCCGGGTGCTTGATTTTAATGCCGTAATAGAACATCAAGAGCAGCACGCCCAGAGACATGCCCATGGGCACATTCAGGTCGGCCGTTGGCAGGATACGATGATGGTATAGAACATCGTGATGATCGGCGCCCAGGCCGGTCAAGCGGAATACGGAAGCAAGAAAGTCGACAGGCACCAGATCGAGCGCGTTCATGAGGATGATCCACAAGAACACGGTAAGCGCCAAAGGCGATACAAAACGACGGGAGGTTTCGTTTGGAACAATGCTTTTGGCTTGCTCTTCGACCATGTCGACCAGCATTTCGATGGAGGCCTGGAAACGGCCTGGAACACCAGCACTGACAGACTTAGCGGCGCGCCACAAAACGAATACGACAACCAGCCCCATAAGAATGGACCAGAATAAGGAGTCGTAATTCACAATACCGAAATCGGCGACTGCCGATTGCTTTTCGCCAACGTTATTCAGGTGCACCAAGTGGTGTTGAATGTATGCTGACTGGGGCGAAATATCGAGAGCGGCAGCCATCTAAACCTTATCCTGTAAGCTTGTAACCGGAGCAACAAAGCCCGTGAATTAATCTGTAGCGCTACGGCAACTTGCGAAACGCAAGCAGCAACACGTAACCCTTCAAAACAAATAACAACCCGAACAACAACGCGGGCCATACTACCCAATCGCGGCCTAGCCAGGCCACAAGAACCAGCACTGCAACTGCGGAACCAAGTTTCAACGCCTCACCGATAAAAAAGGTGAACGGATTCGATTTCACGGGCCCTAATAGACCCAACAGCAAACGCAGTGCGAAAAACGCATTTGGAACAAAATAGGCGCAGGCACCAACCAGAGCGGAAACCGCTGCTGCACCACCTGCTACCCACCAAGAAATCAGGACAGCGGCAGCACCCATAACAGCTTGGGCGACAAGGGTACGAAGAATACCATTACTAGCCCTGCGCTTTATTGCCGCGCGGTCGTGCTCGGTAAGCACTAAGCGAGTTTCGGTTTCCATACTTAAAGCCATTATCACTTAGGGTTTATACCTGATCCGGCAAACTCTAAGAGTATAACTTTATTTTTTGCTTGCAAGCAACTGAACATACAACTTTCTTGGACAGGCGCGCATTTTATACGAAGTGGAGAAAGCATGCGCGCCGAAGCCGCAGCCCGGCGCGTAAAGCTGACTGACAACTGAGCTTATTGGTGCTTGAATTCAGGCTTGCGCTTTTCAACAAACGCGGCCATGCCTTCCTTCTGGTCTTCTGTGGCAAAAAGCGCATGAAAGTTGCGGCGCTCGAACATCAATGTATCGTTAAGCGAACCCTCGTAAGCCGTATTAACGCACTCCTTTGCCATGATGACCGATGGCAAGGACATCGACGCAATGATGGTAGCCGCCTCGATAGCTTCATCCATCAGACGCTCGAGGGGCACCACGCGGGACACCAGGCCAGCCCGCTCGGCTTCGGCCGCATCCATCATCCGCGCAGTAAGAATCAAATCCATTGCCTTGGCTTTGCTGATCGCCCTTGGCAAACGCTGCGTGCCGCCATACCCCGGTATCACACCCAACTTGATTTCGGGCTGGCCAAAGCGCGCGTTTTCGGCGGCGATAATAAAGTCGCAAATCATGGCCAGCTCGCAACCCCCACCCAGCGCATAGCCTGCCACCGCAGCAATAATAGGTTTGCGGATGCGCTTGATGGATTCCCAATTGCCGCCAAGATAGTCCTGCTTGTACACGTCCATGTAGGACCAGCCCTGCATGGCGGCAATATCGGCTCCGGCGGCAAATGCTTTTTCACTACCCGTCAGCACAATGGCGCCGATATTATCGTCGGCATCGAAATCCCGCAGGGCCTGATAGAGCTCGTCAATGACATCGTTGCTTAACGCATTAAGCGCCTTGGGCCGGTTCAGCGTGAGCAACCCCACCCGACCACGTATTTCTATTTTTACCAATGGCTCGTCCATGCCGTCTCCTCGTTGCAAAGTAATATATAGGAATGAAAAAAGAACCGATACTTTATAGCGTAACGCCTTTCGATCCCGCTGGTCACCGTCTAAAGGTGCGCCTGACCATCCAGGATCCCAACCCCAACGGGCAAGAACTGGCCCTGCCCGCATGGATACCAGGCAGTTATCTTATTCGAGATTTCTCGCGGCAAGTGGAAACCATAGAAGCGCGTTGCCAAAACGAACCCATTGCCATCAGCAAAAGCGGCAATCACACATGGCTATGCGCGCCCTGCCCCGGCCCTTTAGAACTGGAATATGTCGTCTATGCCTGGGACCTTTCCGTACGCGGCGCGCATGTCGACGAATCGCACGCTTTTTTTAACGGCACCAGTGTCTTCCTGAGCGTAACAGGGCAAACGCAGCAACCATGCCTTGTTGAAATATGCCCGCCGCCGCATGCCAGGAACTGGAAGGTTTATACCAGCCTGCCCGAGGCTGCTGATCACCCAAAGGCCGCAAAGCGGCACGGCTTCGGCATGTATGTCGCCCCCGATTATGACGCACTGATTGACCATCCAGTCGAAATGGGTACGCCACAGGTGGTGCGCTTCAAAGCCCACGGCGCGGTGCATGAAATGGTATTTACCGGCGTCGCGCCGAACCTGGACTTGGCGCGCATTGCTTCGGACACCCACGAGATCTGCGCTGCGCAAATTGAATTCTTCGAACCCGAAAGCAAGCTTGCCCCTTTCCTGGATTCGTCAGACCGCTACGTATTCATGACCATGGTGACAGGCGACGGCTACGGCGGCCTTGAACACCGCGCTTCGACGGCCCTGATGGCCTCGCG
>NZ_JBEBUX010000177.1:0-7297 GCF_040393045.1 Pollutimonas bauzanensis
GCTACGATACAGCCGGGTGCGGCGGTGGTCCGTGCCAACGATAAGCAGTTGCTTCGCATCCCCTTATTGCACGACAAAATGGTGCGCCGCAATATTGTGGCAAGCCTTTCTGACGACCAGTTGTCTCCCGCTGGCTTGGCCGCGCGGGTTGTACTTGTCGATGTCATGCGCACGCTGGTAGCAGAAGGCCATTGGCCGGGCGCCGAACTTACCATCTAGCCGGATGAAGTCTTCACTATTTGTGAATACCTATCGTCATATGCCCCGTAGCGGACGAATAGGAACACGACTACAGTACGCAGAATATGTAGCCTTAGATGGACCCATTCATGTTCGATGTACTTGTAATTGGTGGAGGCAACGCAGCCCTGTGCGCCGCCTTGTGCGCACGCGAAGCGGGCGCTAGTGTCCTGGTGCTCGAATCGTCGCCACGCGAGTGGCGCGGCGGGAACTCCCAGCACACGCGGAACTTGCGCTGTATGCATGACGCGCCCCAAGACGTACTGATAGATGCTTATCCTGAAGAAGAGTACTGGCGCGATCTGCTTGCCGTGACCGGCGGGCAGACCAACGAAAAGCTGGCTCGTCTTGTTATCCGCGCGTCCTCGACCTGTAGGGGGTGGATGCGCAAGCATGGCGTTCATTTTCAGCCGCCGTTGTCGGGTGCACTGCATGTGGCGCGCACCAATGCCTTTTTCATGGGCGGCGGCAAGGCGCTGATCAATGCCTACTACCGAAGCGCCGAGAATCTGGGAATACAAATCCGTTACGACTCGCCGGTCGATACCCTTGAAATCCGCGATGGGCGCTTTATTGCCGCTTATGCGAAAGGTGAGCGTATCGAGGCCCGTGCTTGCGTATTGGCAGCCGGCGGCTTCGAGTCGAACCGCGAGTGGCTGCGTGAGGCCTGGGGCCAGAACGAACGTGGTGAATGGCCGGTGGACAACTTCCTTATCCGTGGGACACGGTTCAATCAGGGTGTGCTCTTGAAGCACATGTTCGAAGTACAGAACGCCGACAAGATCGGGGACCCGACGCAGGCGCACATGGTGGCCATTGATGCGCGCGCGCCTTTGTATGACGGCGGCATATGCACCCGTATCGACTGCGTATCGCTGGGTGTGGTGGTGAACCGCGACGCACAGCGCTTCTACGACGAAGGCGAAGATTTCTGGCCCAAGCGTTACGCCATATGGGGTCGGTTGCTGGCCAACCAGCCAGGGCAGACCGCGTATTCCATCATTGACAGCAAAGCGGTAGGGCGTTTCATGCCGCCCGTATTTCCTGGCGAGAAGGCCAACAGTTTGCCGGAGCTTGCCGCCAAGCTTGGCCTGGACACTGACGTATTCATGCAAACACTAAACAGCTACAACTCCGCCTGTAAGGTCGGCACTTTTGACCACACCAAACTGGACGACTGTCACACCGAAGGGTTGTCGCCCGCGAAAACGCACTGGGCCTTGCCCCTGGACCAGCCGCCGTTCTATGGCTATGCACTGCGGCCCGGCGTGACCTTTACGTATCAAGGTCTTTTGACCGATGAGACTGCTGCCGTACGCTTCAATGACAAGCCAAGCGACAACCTGTTCGTAGCCGGCGAAATGATGGCCGGGAACGTGCTGGGCAAGGGCTATACCGCAGGTATCGGCATGTCGATAGGCACGGCTTTTGGGCGCATTGCCGGAACCAAGGCCGCCGAGGCCGCTTTGGGCGTAGAAAACGTCATCCAGCAGGAGGCTGATAATGCAACAGCTTGAAGCATTGACTAGCGAAGCCCTGGAACTGGGTTCAGGGGCGATTTCCCTGACTGCCTCAGAGGCCGAAGCGGCACGGCAACTGCAAGTTTGCAACGCCTGTCGTTATTGTGAAGGATTTTGCGCCATGTTCCCAGCCATGACGCAACGCTTGATGTTTGAAAAGGCCGACGTTCACTACCTTGCCAACCTGTGCCACAATTGCGGCGCCTGTTTGCATGCCTGTCAATATGCGCCACCGCATGAATTTGCCATTAACGTGCCGCAAGTCATGGCGCAGGTGCGCGGACAAACATATAAAGATTACGCATGGCCGCCGGCCTTGGGCAAACTATACGAGCGCAACAGCCTGGTGCTGACAATGGCCTTGGCTGCCGGCCTGGCGCTTTTTCTGGTACTTGCCGTTGCCATGGGTGGCGGGTTGTGGAGCAGTGCCGTTGCTGGCAACTTCTACAAGGTCTTTCCGCACAACTTGCTGGTAGGGTTGTTCGCACCGGTATTCCTGTTCGCCCTTCTGGCGCTTGGTATGGGCTTGCGTCGTTTCCTGGGCGATATCGGCCCGGCGACCAGCGGTGCGCCGGCCAGTACACCAGCGGCGCTTGAGGCCACCAGCGCCGTATTGCAACTGAAATACCTTGATGGCGGCCACGGCGAAGGATGCAACAACGAAGACGATAAATTCACTTTGTCGCGCAGGCGTTTCCATCACCTTACTTTCTATGGGTTTATGTTGTGTTTTGCCGCAACAAGCCTGGCTACGGTGTATCACTACGTCTTTGGATTGCAGGCGCCCTACGACTTGCCCAGCCTGCCCAAGATCCTTGGGGCCGTGGGCGGTGTCGCATTGATGATAGGTACTGCCGGGCTTTGGTACCTGCATCGCCGGCGCCACCCCCTGCATGGTGATGCAGCACAAAAGCCAATGGACCTGGGCTTTATTGCGCTGCTCTTTTTGATCAGCGCCAGCGGCCTTGCCTTGTGGTTGGGGCGCGGTACGTCGGCGATGGCCTTATTGCTTTGTTTACACCTGGGTGCAGTCATGGCCCTTTTCTTGACCATGCCTTACAGCAAGTTTGCGCATGGTTTCTTCCGTAGTGCCGCGCTACTGCGCTACGCCGTGGAAAAACGACAACCTAAAACGGCGCCTGCTGGGGCTGACTGAAAGTAGCTTTGAAAATGAAGGAGACATCTCATGAAGTTGAATAAAATTATAAGTATCCTGATGCTGTCTGCAGGCGCGCTAATCATGTCAGCGGCTCACGCCGCCCAGGATTTGCCTGACAGGCCCATTTCCCTAGTCGTCGGCTTTGTCGCTGGCGGCGCTGCCGACACGTCCGCCCGCCTGATCGCGGAACGACTGGGGCATAACACCGGCCGCTCGATCGCCATCATCAACAAGCCCGGCGCGGGCGGCAATATTGCCCACCAATATGTGGCCACCGGGCCGAGCGACGGCAGCATGCTGCTGTTAGGCTCGGTCGGACCGCTAACCATTTCTCCCCATCTAATGGACTTGCCTTACGATCCTTTAAAGGATTTGGCGCCCATTTCAGGTGGTGTGAATTTTCCCAACGTACTTGTGGTGCATAAGGCTGGTGGCGTGAAGACGCTGAAGGAATTCCTGGATCTGGCCAAGTCTGCTCCTGAGAAAGTGGACTTTGCCTCGTCGGGCTTCGGGGCTGCCTCGCACATGGCAGGTGAGCTGTTGAACATGGAAGCAGGTGTCAACATGGTACATGTGCCATATAAGGGCGGTGCACAAGCCATGCAGGATCTGCTCGGCGAACGGGTGCTATCGTATTTTTCGGCACCCCCGACGGCAATGCCTTACGTGGAAGACGGCAGGCTCATTCCGTTGGCAACGACAGGGCTGAAACGCCCAGCTTACCTGCCCGAAATACCGACGGTTGCCGAGTCGGGCTACCCCGGCTTCGAGGCGCTGAACTGGTACGCTTTCGTTGCTCCGGGTAAAACACCGGATCCCATTCTTGATCGCTGGAACGAAGAAATCGTTAAAGTCCTGAACGACCCCGAGGTGCAAAAGAAACTGACGGAATTCGGTATGACGCCGCAGCCGACCACGCGTCAGGAGTTCGCCGCTTATATAAAGAAAGAGTACGACAAATGGGGCAAGATCATTAAGGAACGTAATATTACGAAGTAAAAGAACGGCAATGGCGGGCCTGCAATGGGCCTGCCGCATCTGCTACAGTGAACGCTCCTGGTTGCACACTACCGAGCGCGCGATATGAAAACCATACTTGTCGCCAGCCTGCTTGCTCTACTCGGCGCGCTGCTGATCACTAGTTTATACAAGCCTAAACCTTTAGAGGCGCAGTTGCTGCATCTGCAGGTCGAGCAAGTCATGCCGGAATACGCGGATTTGCTGGCTGCCGAACCTGCCGAGCTGCAGGCGCTTTTTCTTGCTTACGCGGACGATCGCGTATTGGCGACGAAGGCAAGGCTGGCGCTGCTGCGTTATCCCAATATCGCCACGCCCATTTTGTTGATTCTCGGAGACCGTCTGGAGTTCCAGGATGTGCTTCGCCAGTATGGGGAAGACGTCATCCTGCCCATACATTACTTTTTGACGAATGAAGTATTTACGCTGGAGGTGATGCGTGGCTTGAACGAGACCGCCCGATCAGCTGTGAACGCGGTTCGGCGGTTATGGAGCGGTAGCGAGTCTGAGCAAGCCGTTGCCAATGGGCCGCTATCGAGCGAAGAGCGGGGCTGGTATGCCGTTCAGTTCATCAAGGCCGAAGGCTACGATTTCCTTGGTCAATTCGTGGTGAATTCCAATGGTGATGTGCGGTGGGTTCAAACGGAGCGCGTCCTGGAAGGCATCAATAACTTCTTCGCAGGCGGCCTGAAAGGCTTGGAAACCAAGTTTCGCCGGGATGAGCCAATAGTTGTCAGCGACGTGGGGTGGGCGGCGCTGGACGTCGCAGTCGGAGTCGGTGCGCTCAAGGTGCTTCGCATGGGCAGGGCTACGGCGGCAGGAGGCCGTTCCCTGACCTTTTCCCAGCGTTCGGCAGCACTTGGATCCGGTTTATGGCGCGGTAGCGTGGTTGGAGCCAGAATGGTGAAGTATGGTGCGCCGGCTGTGCTGGCCTATATTGCCATCCGGCATCCCAGCGTGATCAATTCCCTACTTGGTTCCGCAGCGGAAAAGCTGGGTCTACCCGTTGGCCTAGTGCAGGTCGTAGGCTGGACACTCGTGCTGCTTCCCATCATGCTGTTGCTGAGGTTTGTTCTGGGGCCGCTTGCCTGGATGGTCGCGGGACTCGCGGGTTTGCTTCGTTGGATGGAAAACCGGTTGCGGCGGGCGCCTGCGGTGTAGCCTCGAGTCCCGATAAGGGGTTACCTGGCGCTGCTTGTGGTGACCACGTCTGCAATTTGGCGTGGCGCTTCGGCGTAATGCTTGAACTCCATTGTGTAGGTGGCGCGCCCCTGGGTGGCCGAACGCAATGTGGTGGAGTAGCCGAACATTTCCGACAAGGGCGCCTCGGCCCGAATGACTTTGACGCCGGCGCTCATGTCATCCATGCCCTGGACAGCACCGCGGCGCGATGACAAGTCGCCCATGACATGGCCGGCATATTCCTCGGGCGTTTCCACTTCCACAGCCATGATGGGCTCCAGAATGACGGGGGCCGCTTGCTTGAAGGCCTCTTTGAAACCGAGGATGGCAGCCATCTTGAACGCTTGTTCTGAAGAATCCACATCATGGTAGGAACCGAAGGTCAGGCGCACCTTGATGTCGACCACGGGAAAGCCTGCCAGCACGCCGCTGTTCATCGCTTCGCTTACCCCTTTTTGAACGGCGGGGATATATTCTCGCGGCACCACGCCGCCTTTTATTTCATCGAAGAATTCGAAGCCCTTGCCACGTTCATTGGGTTCGACAGTGAGCACCACATGGCCGTAGTGGCCTTTGCCGCCCGACTGCCGAATGAATTTGCCCTCTATCCCTGAAACCGGCTTGCGAATTGTTTCGCGATAAGCCACCTGAGGTTTGCCCACCTTGGCCTCGACCCCGAACTCCCGCTTCATACGGTCGACGATGATGTCCAAATGCAGCTCGCCCATTCCCGAGATAATGGTTTGGCCTGAGTCTTCGTCTGTGCGCACGTGAAATGAAGGATCCTCGGATGCCAGGCGCTGCAAGGCACTGCCCATTTTTTCCTGATCTGCCTTGGTTTTGGGTTCAATGGCCTGGGCAATAACCGGATCAGGGAATGTAATGCGTTCAAGCGTGATGGGCGCGGTAATGTCGCACAAAGTGTCCCCGGTGGTGAAGTCTTTCAGGCCGACGCAGGCAGCGATATCGCCCGCGTGGATTTCTTCTATTTCCAGGCGTTCATTGGCGCGCATTTGCACAATACGGCCGATGCGGTCTTTCTTGCCTTTGATCGAATTCAGAACACTGTCTCCCTTATTCAACACGCCGGAGTAGACACGTACGAACGTCAACTGGCCCACAAAAGGATCTGACATCAGCTTGAAGGCCAATGCGGAAAATTTTTCGTCATCGGCTGGCCGCCGGGTAACGGGCTTGCCGTTGTCGTCTGTGCCAGTGACGGGTGGGATATCGACAGGGGAGGGCAGGAACTCGATGACGGCATCCAGCATGCGTTGCACGCCCTTGTTTTTGAAGGCCGAGCCGCACAGCATGGGCTGGATTTCGCCCGCAATCGTGCGGATGCGCAAGCCCCAGATGATTTCACCTTCGTCCAGGTTGCCGTTTTGCAGATACTTGTCCATAAGTGCTTCGCTGGCCTGTGCAGCTTCTTCCAGCATTTTTTCACGCCATGTCTTTGCCAGCTCAAGGAGCTCCGCGGGAATGTCTTCGAACGCGAACTTGACGCCCTGCGTGCTGTCATCCCACACGATGGCTTTCATCCTGACAAGGTCCACGACCCCTGTGAAGGAGTCTTCGGACCCAATCGGAAGGACGATGGGGACTGGATTGGCGTGCAGGCGGTCCACCATCATCTGGCGTACACGCAAAAAATCGGCACCGATGCGATCCATCTTGTTGACGAAGGCCAAACGTGGAACATGGTTTTTGTTGGCCTGGCGCCAGACGGTTTCGGATTGTGGCTGCACCCCGCCTACGGCGTCATACACCATGACAACGCCATCAAGCACGCGCATGGAGCGTTCCACCTCGATGGTGAAGTCTACGTGCCCGGGGGTGTCAATGATATTGATGCGATGTTCGGGTAGGGCGCTGCCCATGCCTTTCCAGAAGCAGGTGACCGCCGAAGAGGTAATGGTGATGCCGCGTTCTTGTTCCTGTGCCATCCAGTCAGTGATGGCGGCGCCGTCATGAACCTCGCCCAGTTTGTGACTGACCCCGGTATAGAACAAGATGCGTTCAGTGGTCGTGGTTTTGCCGGCATCGATATGCGCCGAGATGCCGATATTGCGATAACGCTCGATGGGTGTCTTGCGAGTCATGGCGTCCGGACTCCCTGGGTAGTTCGTCTCCTAGCATATACCCACTTTTATTCGCTTGGCTATCAGTCGCCTGTCTG
>NZ_JBEBUX010000178.1:0-7197 GCF_040393045.1 Pollutimonas bauzanensis
TGGATAATCGGTCGTCAGCTTGGCCAGATTTTCTACCGTTGCCCCACGCCATGCGTAAATGGCCTGATCATCGTCACCCACAGCGGTCAGCATGGCCCGCTGGCCCGTTAGCCACTGCACCAGCCTGTACTGGCAAACATTCGTGTCTTGATATTCGTCGACCAGCAAATAATGCACTCGTGCCTGCCAGCGCTGGCGCACTTCGGCATTATGTTCCAGCAGCAAGGCGGGAATGCGGATCAGATCATCGAAATCAACCGCTTGGTAAGCCGCCAGCGTGGCGGTATAACTGCGATAAACCTTTGCCGCTTCGACCTCGCTTGCACTAGCGGCGCTACGGTCTGCCGCATCGGGGTCCATCAGGGCATTTTTCCATAATGAAATATTTTGCTGAACGGCGCGCAAGCGGGCCTTATCGGTCGTAGCCAACAGTTCCTGGATAATTGCCAGGGCATCATTGGAATCAAGGATGGAGAACTGCGGCTTCAAGCCCGCATGTATCGCCTCTTCACGCAAAAATCGCAAGCCTAGCGAGTGAAAAGTACTAATAGTCAAACCCTTGGCCATCTTGCCGTCGACCAGGAGCTTGACCCGCTCATTCATTTCCCGCGCCGCCTTGTTGGTAAACGTAAGCGCAACAATTTGCCGGGCCTGGTAGCCACACTCACGCAACAGATAGGCGATTTTTTGGGTAATGACTCGTGTTTTCCCGCTACCTGCCCCGGCCAACACCAGACACGGGCCGTCCAGGTACAACACCGCCTGCCGCTGCATGGCGTTCATGTCGTGAGCTACTGTATGACCGGGAGACGAATTCAATGCTGACCTTTCTATATTTCCAGAGGATCGACTTCCAGGTTATACCGTACGCGAAACTGCCGTGCGAGATCCCCCAAAGCATACGACCACGCGGCCAGAAACCCTTGCAGCGCGGCACGATTGGCGCTTTCGACCAGCAATTGCGCACGCTCGATATTGGCAACTCGCACCACGCGCAATGGAACCGGATCGTATAGCGTCACGGCCGACGCCGTAGTGAAAATGTCGGGATATTCCTGGGGCCAGGCACGGGCCTGCGCCAAGAAATCAACGGCCGTAGCCAGCTCACGGGCCTCGGCCGTTAATAAAGCCTGATAGGCGTATGGCGGCAGACCAACCGCCTTGCGCTCGGATAAGCCGTACTGGGCAAACCCCGGAAAATCATGCTTCAACAGCGCCTGGTACACCGCTTGTTCGGGGTAATCAGTTTGGATGATGACCTCTCCCCCCTTCACATGGCGCCCCGCCCGTCCCGCTACCTGCATCAATTGCGCAAACAGGCGTTCCGGTGCACGAAAGTCCTGCGCAAACAACATGGCATCGGCATTCAGTACGCCGACCAGACCCAGATTGGCGAAATCATGGCCCTTGGCAACCATTTGGGTACCGACCAGCAAATCCACTTCACCGGCATGGACCTTTGCAAACAAAGCGGCCGCACTGCCTTTTAATCGGGTGCTGTCAGCGTCAATACGGGCGATACGCGCCGTGGGAAATAGTTCTGCCAGATGCTCTTCGACCCTTTGCGTGCCCCGCCCCATGGGCTTGAGGTCTTGGTCGCCGCAATCGGGGCATGCCCTGGGCACCCTGGCCTGGTAGCCGCAATGATGGCACTGCAAATGATTGCGCCGCGCGCCAGCCCGATGCAGCACAGTATAGGCGGTACAGCGCGGGCAGTTGCTGACCCACCCGCAAGACGCGCAATTCAGCACTGGCGCATAGCCTCGCCGGTTAAGAAAAATAAGCGACTGCTCGCCGCGCTCAAGGCGTTCGCCAATAGCAGTCACAAGATGGGGAGAAAACCCCTCCTGCATGGCAAGGCGCCGGGTATCGACCAGGCGCACCTTGGGCAATTCAACCTCGCGCGCGCGCCGGGCCAATGTGAAACGCTGATAATGACCACGTTCTGCATGGCTCCAGCTTTCCAGCGAAGGGGTTGCCGACCCGAGGACGACCGGTACGTCGCGATCACGCGCCCGCCAGACGGCAAGATCGCGGGCCGAATAGCGCAAGCCATCTTGCTGCTTGTAGGACGTATCGTGTTCCTCGTCGACGATAATCAGCCCCAAATCCGGCATAGGTGCAAAAATGGAAAGGCGTGTCCCCAGCAGAATGCGAGCTGTGCCCCGCTGAATACTTAACCATGCTTGCAGGCGTTCGCCGTCGGCCAAGCCACTGTGCATGACCGCCAGGGTTTCCAGCCCGGCAACACCGGCAAGCCGTGCGCGCAACGATTGCTCCAACTGCGGCGTGAGGTTGATTTCGGGTACCAGGAAAAGCACCTGTCGACCGCGTGCCAACGCAGCTTTAGCTGCGTGCAAATACACCTCAGTCTTGCCGCTGCCCGTTACCCCATGCAGCAAAATCGTCTTATGCCCTTGCAAGCCAATAATGGCGGCCACCGCCGCTTCTTGCTCGGCATTCAGGACAGGGGGCTGGTCAGCCTGTATGGCGACCGCAGCGGGCTTGGCCCGCTTGTCGATACGTTTAACCGGACCGCCAGCGGATCGCTTGCCTTGGTAAGCCGCCACCTTGCGCAAGCTAAGGGGTAAGGCCGGCAACATAACCTCGCCGATTGGTCGCTGGTAGTATTGCGCAGCAAAGGAAGCCATGCGCAACCAGTCGGCGGCCATCGGAGGCGTGTCATCAAGGACCTCGTCCACATCCTTGATCAGGTCCGGCGCAATAGCAGGCTGCGTTGGTGTAGCAACGACGATACCCACTAATTTACGACGGCCAAATGGCACGATGACCCGGGTTCCCACTGCCACACTCGTTGAAGCGCGGTAATCGAACTCGTCAAGAATCGGCACATCAAGGGCAACCCGCACCCAATAAACCGCCTGCTCAGACGAGCCGGACGAAGAACAGGCGGAGGGGGGAAGAGGGGCAATATCTGGCATCAATACTTCAAGTGAATTCTCGCTAATGGCTTGAACGGCAGGCGATTAGCGACTTTGCGGTGTAGCACCCCTGCCTGTGGATAACTTTGGGGAGAATCTGGAGAACAACTTGGGAAAAGTCAATGACGTGACAGGTCATTTACTATAAAGCGACAGGAAAACCCACACTATATTCATACAAATCAACGGCTTAAACAAAACCCCGAAAACGTAACAATGGTATTGCAGCAGTTTGTGCACAGCACACTGAATTGTGCACAACCTGTAGAAATAAGCATAGGTCAAGGGGAAATTCCCCTTGATTGATACTTATGGCAGGTGTTTGGGACGGCTATAAGTGTGGACCTCGTCGACCAGCACAGATACCGCTTCTGGCGGTGTAAAACGCGAGATACCATGGCCTAGGTTAAAGACATGGCCGCCATTCTTGACTTGGCCAAAATCGTCGATGACCCGCCTTGCCTGGGTCCGGATAGCGGCTTCGCCGCCAAAGAGCGCCATGGGGTCGAGATTGCCTTGCAGTGCAACAGAATCACCGACACGCTGCCTGACCTGCGCAAGGTTTGCGGTCCAGTCCAGGCCCACCGCATCACAGCCACAGGCAGCGATTTGTTCTATCCATTGCGCCCCACCCTTAGTGAAGACGATGGAAGGCACCACACGCCCTTCGTGTTCGCGGATAAGCCCTTCGACAACCCTGCGTGTATAGGCCAGCGAAAACTCCTGGAACAGGCCATCGGCCAGCACCCCCCCCCAACTGTCGAAGATCATGACTGCTTGAGCGCCTGCCTGGATCTGTGCATTCAGGTAATCGATCGTAGCCCGAGTATTGACTTCGAGGATACGGTGCAACAGATCAGGGCGGCTATACAACATGGTTTTAATCAGTCGGTAATCGCTGGACCCTTGCCCCTCGACCATATAGCAGCCTACTGTCCAGGGACTGCCTGCAAAACCGATCAAAGGCACTTTACCGTCGAGCTCCTTGCGGATCAGCGAGACAGCATCGAATACGTACTGCAATTTGGAAAGATCGGGGACAGTCAGTTTTTTGACATCGTCTTCGGTACGAAGGGGATGCGCAAACTTAGGGCCTTCGCCGACCAGGAAGTCCAACCCCAGACCCATTGCATGCGGGATGGTCAGGATATCGGAAAACAGAATAGCCGCATCAAGATCGAAACGCTGCAAGGGTTGCAGCGTGACTTCGCAGGCATACTCGCGATTTTGCGCCAGGGCAAGAAAAGAACCCGCGCGTGCCCGAGTTTCGTTGTACTCGGGCAGATAACGTCCTGCCTGGCGCATTAGCCACAGCGGAGTGTAAGGAACTGGCTCGCGCATTAGCGAACGCAGGAAGATATCGTTTTTCAAAATAGGTGCAATCACGTCTATCCTTATTCTAAGACCCTTGATTTTACCCGTCTCTGGCGAGATTAGGGGTAGCTTCGGAGCGAAACGGAGCGGCATCGATATCGTGTTTGCGCATAAGCGCCCAAAAGGCTCGCCTGTGCTTCTGGGCAGCGCGCGCTGCCATGGCGATATTACCCGAGTGGCGCCCTAGTGCCGCTGTTATATAAGCCCTTTCGAACCTTTCGATGACTTTACTTTTGGCTGCGCGGAAGGACTCTTTCGATGTCGCACAGCGCGATGCCGAGGCCACGGCGAAAGCCTCAAGTTCGTGGCCGCTACGATCAAGGATAGTAGCGCATATTGCCTCTTGGCTTTCGGTGCCGGGGGTAGTCTGATATGTAGGCGCAAACTCGTCAACCGTCGCGCGCACTGCGCCACCTGCGGCGTGATAGCGTCGGCCGCAGATCAGCCGTTCGATACGTGCACGAAGCTCTTCAGGACATAATGGGTCGCGAACGAAATCGGCCAGCCCCAATGCGCACAAGTCGTTCAGCGCCCCGGCTTTCAGGTTGCGCACCAGCGCCAGCACAGGTGTATGCAATATACCTGTGCTGGCAGCCAAAGCCGTACGCGCCCATGCCAGGTTGTGTTCAGCGACCGGCAACAGGCAGGCGTCAAAACGCCTTAAACGCATGGATGCTGCAGCCAATGCGCCGACCGAAGCCGGAGTGCCGGTGTCGGTTGCTTCCAGCCTATGCAATTGCAATCGATTGCCAGCATACGCTTTCAGCCAATGATCCATCCATTGGTCGCAGCAAGTAGTACTGAAAATAGCGCAATCCAGATATTCTCTCATGGGTTCTCCTGGCACGTGAGGCCTGCTTGTTAACAAGATCCGATAAGAATAATGAAGAGAGCACCATGGAACAATTCGGAAAACTAAGAAGTCGGGAAATACCTATAACCGCTGGCTAAGCTTGCACCCGAGCCAGCGACGCCACAACGCAAGAAGGGCATCCCTAAGGATGCCCTTCTTTGAACCCAACCGCGTGAGCGGCTTGTCCTTAGTGCGAACGTCGTATCTGGCTGAGCCTGCGCGCTGCCGCAGCTTGCGCTGCCAGCATGGCAAGTTCCGCTTCGACCACGGCGATATCGGCCTTGTCCTTGGTGTTGCGCAAGGCTTCTTCGGCGTGTTTACGCGCTTCAATCGCTTTGGCTTCATCAAGGTCTTCCGCACGAATAGCCGTGTCGGACAATACCGTAACCGTACCGGGTTGAATCTCCAGGATACCGCCGGCCACAAAGATGTTTACTTCGTGCCCGTCGGCCTGGACGATTTTGACCGTTCCAGGGCGAATGCGCGAGATAAGCGGCGTGTGGCCGGGCAAAATGCCCAGTTCGCCCGACTCGCCAGGCAGTGTCACGAATTTCGCCTCGCCGGAGAAAATCGATTCTTCTGCACTGACGACGTCAACATTCAAGTAGGCCATGTGTAATCCTTATTGGAGTTTCTTGGCTTTTTCGAAGGCTTCGTCGATTGAACCAACCATGTAGAAAGCCTGCTCGGGCAATGCATCGCATTCGCCGTCGACAATCATTTTAAAGCCACGCAGCGTTTCGGACAACGGAACGTACTTGCCAGGCGACCCAGTAAAGACTTCGGCCACGTGGAAAGGCTGGGACAGGAAGCGCTGGATCTTGCGAGCGCGCGCCACTGCTTGCTTGTCTTCGGGCGAAAGTTCGTCCATGCCCAGAATGGCGATAATGTCGCGCAATTCTTTGTAGCGTTGCAACGTTTGTTGAACGCCACGAGCGACAGCATAGTGCTCTTCACCAACGACTTGAGGGTCAAGCTGACGGCTGCTGGAGTCTAGTGGGTCGACGGCTGGGTAAATACCCAAGGCGGCGATATCACGAGACAACACAACGGTGGAGTCCAAATGCTGGAAGGTCGTAGCAGGCGATGGATCGGTCAAGTCATCGGCAGGAACGTAAACGGCCTGGATGGAAGTGATCGAGCCTGTCTTGGTCGATGTAATGCGCTCTTGCAGCTTACCCATTTCTTCGGCCAGCGTAGGCTGATAACCCACTGCCGAAGGCATACGACCCAACAGCGCGGATACTTCGGTTCCGGCCAAGGTGTAACGGTAGATGTTGTCCACGAAGAACAAAATGTCGCGGCCTTCGTCACGGAACTTCTCGGCCATGGTCAGGCCGGAAAGCGCTACACGCAAACGGTTGCCGGGAGGCTCGTTCATTTGACCGAACACCATGGCAACCTTGGATTCAGGCAGGTTATCCATTTGGATAACGCCAGCTTCAGCCATTTCGTGGTAGAAGTCGTTACCTTCACGAGTACGCTCGCCCACACCAGCAAACACCGACAAGCCGCTATGCGCCTTGGCGATGTTGTTGATGAGTTCCAGCATGTTAACGGTCTTGCCCACGCCGGCGCCGCCGAACAGGCCAACTTTACCGCCCTTGGCAAACGGGCAAACCAGGTCAATAACCTTGATGCCGGTTTCCAGCAGTTCGACCGAAGGCGAAAGCTCGTCAAACTTAGGTGCATCTTGGTGAATGGAGCGCAGCTCATCGCTTTGGATAGGGCCGCGTTCGTCGATAGGACGACCCAGCACGTCCATGATGCGGCCTAGAGTACCCAGACCGACGGGCACCGAGATAGGCGCGCCGGAGTTTGCCACGGCCATGCCGCGGCGCAAGCCGTCGCTCGAGCCCATGGCAATGGTACGAACCACGCCGTCGCCCAACTGTTGTTGCACTTCGAATGTCAGGCCGGCTTCAGCAAATGCCGAGCTATCGTCGACAAGCTTAAGCGCGTCGTAGATTTTTGGAATGCTGTCGCGGGGGAACTGAATATCCACCACGGCGCCGATGCACTGAACGA
>NZ_JBEBUX010000179.1:0-6991 GCF_040393045.1 Pollutimonas bauzanensis
TTATAGTGAAGAAAACCCCCAGCCCATTAAAAAGGCTGGGGGTTTTTGTTTGCGCCAAGGGAATGCGCGACGCGAAAGAATCAAGTCGGTTAAAATAATGCACAATTACCAATTACCACACCGTCAGTTTCTCTCTATATTGTTTCCCCGGAGGTTTGTATGACCCAGGCGTATCCGCCAGAAGACGACAAGGGCTTGTCAATGCGTAATATTACGCACCTTATCTATGGCCTTTTTGCGCTTGGCTTGCTTAGCGCCGGCTTTTTCGGGATTGCGACAATCGCCGCGGTCATATTGGCCTACCTTAAGCGCGGCGATGCGGCCGGTACGCTGTATGCCAAGCATTTCGACTGGGTGATCAAGACATTTTGGTGGGGAATGCTCTGGGTCGTTTTAAGTGCCCTGGCGACGTTTATTTTTATTGGTTGGATCACAGGTGTCATAGCACTGGTCTGGGTCGTCTACCGCATCATTAAAGGCTGGCTAGCGCTGTTGTCGGGCCAGTCGCCAGCTGCCGAATACTAAACAACGCTGTACACATAAAAAAACGCTGACTGGCGAAAACCAGTCAGCGTTTTTTTTGCCCGGGCACTTTATTTCAAGTGGCCGCTTACCAGTTTGGTAAGTTCGAACATCGATACCTGTTCTTTACCGAACAGGGGACGCAATTTGTCGTCAGCATTGATGTTACGGCGATTCGCTGGATCTTGCAGATCGTGCTTCTTGATGTAGTCCCAGATTTTCTTGGTGACCTCAGTGCGTGGGACTGCCTCTGGTCCGATAATGGCAGCTAAGGTAGCACTAGGTGTGAGTGGCTTCATGAACGCCGCATTAGGTTTACGGGCGGGTTTCTCGGTTGTTGCCATAGAGTAGGGCTCCTAACTGATAGTTAAAAAAAACATTTCCCCAGCAGCATAACGTGAGATTCCCCTAAAGACCAAGTAATTTATGTAGAAGAATTCGTCTGGGGGGATGTTTTAATCGTGTCTGTTGATTCTCGGGGCATTATGGTAATGTTTTGCATCCGGTTAACCTAGCCGATATTTACTGGCTTTCTCAGGAGTATTCAGGCGATGCACGCAAAGAATGTTTACGAATCCATCCGTCTTTTCCACGATGAACTGACTGCGATCCGCCAGGATATTCACGCGCATCCCGAACTGGGCTTCCAGGAAGTGCGCACCTCCGCACTGGTGGCCAATGCGCTTACCGCCCTGGGTTATACGGTTCATCGCGGGGTTGGCAAAACAGGCGTTGTGGGCTTGCTGGATGGCAAGCGGGTCGATACAGGCCTGAGCATTGGGTTGCGGGCCGATATGGATGCCTTGCCCATCCACGAGCAGGGCGCCAAGGCCTATGCGTCTACCAATCCGGGTGTGATGCACGCGTGCGGCCATGACGGCCATACCGCGGTGTTGCTGGGCGCTGCACGCTACCTGGCTGAAACCCGTAACTTCAATGGGCGGGTGGTCCTGATTTTCCAACCGGCCGAAGAAGGCCTGGGCGGGGCCAAAGCGATGCTGGATGATGGCTTGTTCGAACGGTTCCCTTGCGACGCGATTTACGGCCTGCATAACTGGCCAGGATTGCCGCCAGGGGTCATCGGCGTGAACCCCGGGCCCATGATGGCGGCCGCCGATCATTTCGAAATTCACATCGAGGGACGGGGCGGCCATGGCGCCCATGCATACCAAACCAATGATCCCGTGGTCATCGCTGCACAATTGATTACCGCATTGCAAACCATTGTGTCGCGCAATGTTCCGGCACCCGATTCCGCAGTGGTGACCGTGGCGGCGGTTACCGCAGGCAATTTGCAAGCCATGAATGTCATTCCCAAAGATGCGCATATGGTGGGCACGGTACGCACCTTTAATCCAATCGTGCAGGAACAGATTGTCCAGCGCATGCAAGAGGTCGTCGACGGCATCGCCGCGGCTTTCAAGGCCAAGATCCACATGAAGTACCACAGGCTTTTTCCTGCTACGGTCAATACGCCCGAGCATGCAGCATTCGTTGCCGATGTGGCGACCGAATTGTTCGGCGCCGATATGGTCGTGCCTAATCTTGTGCCGTCGATGGGGTCCGAGGATTTTTCCTTTATGCTGCAACGACGTCCTGGTGCGTACTTCAGGCTGGGTCAAGGCGGCGCAGAGTCGGGCTGTGTATTGCATAATTCCGCATTCGACTTCAACGATGCCGTGATCCCTGCCGGCAGCGCCATGTTTTGTCGTTTGGTAGAGCGAAGCATGCCGTTGGTATCCGGGTGATAATCCCATATTCGTTTCATTCAAATTTATCTTCGCATGCAAAGCACTATTGATACCCTGACCATTGTTCGCCCGGATGACTGGCATCTTCATTTGCGCGATGGCGCTGTGCTGAATTCGGTGGTGGCCGATACGGCGCGACAATTCGGCCGCGCTATCGTCATGCCCAACCTGAGGCCGCCGGTTACCACGATCGATCTGGCTGCTGCATACCGCGACCGCATTCATTCGGCGCTGGCCCAGGCAGATATCGAGCCGGGTTCTTTCACCCCCTTGATGACCCTGTACCTGACCGATAACACCACGGCGGCCGAAGTGCTCCGGGCTAAAGAATCTGGCTTCGTGCACGGCATAAAGCTTTACCCCGCAGGCGCAACCACGAACTCTGATGCCGGCGTTACCGACCTTCTGGGGCGTTGCGCGCCAGCGCTGGAAGCGATGCAGGCATGCGGCATGCCTTTGTTGGTGCATGGCGAGGTTACTGACCCCGCCATTGATTTGTTCGATCGCGAAGCGGTATTTATCGATCGCGTGATGATTCCATTGCGCAATGCCTTCCCCGAATTGAAAGTCGTGTTCGAGCACCTCACGTCCAGCGACGGTGTGGATTACGTACGACAGGCCCAAGGCCCAGTGGCCGCCACGATTACCGCTCACCATTTGCTATATAACCGCAACGCGCTGTTTCAGGGCGGGATCCGGCCCCACTGGTATTGCTTGCCGGTGCTCAAGCGCGAAAAACACCGCCTTGCTCTGCTGGAGGCCGCCACCAGCGGCACAGGGCGTTTCTTTTTGGGAACAGACAGTGCGCCCCACCCAAAGGGACTGAAAGAGCATGCTTGTGGCTGTGCTGGTTGCTATACAGCCTTGCACGCTATGGAACTATACGCAACGGCGTTCGACTCAGTGGGCAAGCTGGAAAACCTCGAGGCATTCGCCAGCTTGAATGGCCCCGCCTTTTATGGTTTGCCGGTTAACCAGGGTACGCTGACATTGCGCCGTGCCACTTACCAAATCCCCGCGGAGTTGCCCATGGCCGACAGTACGGTAGTGCCGCTGGCAGCGGGGGAGTCCCTGGGCTGGACTGTGCAGCAATAACGCAGATGGCTGAAAGCAAATTGGCCCGAGGGTAAAGACCTCGGGCCGATTTCTGTTCCTAACGCTACTTATTATGTCAGCCGGCGCTGTTTTTCTTTTCTTCCAGCGCTTCCCAGCGCGCGAACAAGGTATTCAGTTGTTGTTCGATACCATGCAGCTGTTCGTTGATGATACTGACTTCATCCGGCGCGTCGCGGTACAGGCTGCCGTCGGCCAGTTTGGCAGTAAGTTGGGTTTGCTTCGCTTCCAGTTGCGCGATGGTGTCGGGGATTTCTTCTAGCTCGCGCAGTTCCCATGACGTTACACGGGCGGCCTTGACGGGCTTGGCGCGTTCCGCCGCAGCCGCTTCTTTTCTGCGGGCCTTTTCTTCTGCGGGGTCGGGCTGTTCGGGGCGCTGGGCCAGCCATTCATCGTAGCCACCCACATACTCTTGCCAGTGTCCGTTTTCTTCGGCCGCAAAAGTCTGGGTGACCACGTTGTCCAGGAATGCCCTGTCGTGGCTGACCAGCAATACGGTGCCGGGATAGTCCTGAAGCAAGTCCTCAAGCAGTTCCAGCGTTTCGATATCCAGATCGTTAGTAGGCTCATCCAGGACGAGGATGTTGGTAGGCCGGGCGAACATCCGGGCTAGCACCAGCCTGGCGCGCTCGCCTCCTGAGAGGCTTTGCACCGGCGAGTGCGCACGAGCGGGCGGGAAAAGGAAGTCTTCCAGATAGCTCATGACGTGCTTGCG
Source organism: Pollutimonas bauzanensis (assembly GCF_040393045.1). GTDB lineage: Bacteria > Pseudomonadota > Gammaproteobacteria > Burkholderiales > Burkholderiaceae_B > Pollutimonas > Pollutimonas bauzanensis_A. The sequence continues at coordinate 4,102 of NZ_JBEBUX010000179.1, forward strand.
CTGGTTGCCGATCTCGATCCATTCGCTGCCGGGGTTGATGGTGTCGGCGAGCGTGGCATTTTCATCCAGTTGCTCGCGCATCTGATCGAAATACCCTACGGTCAAGTTGGTGCCAAGACGGACACTGCCGCTGGTAGGCTGCAATTCGCCAAGGATGATTTTCAGCAGGGTAGTTTTGCCCGCGCCGTTGGGGCCTATAAGGCCGATGCGATCCTTGCGCATAATCGTCGTTGAGAAATCACGTATCAATACGCGGTCGCCATAACTATGGCTGACATTTTCGAGCTCGACGACCAGCTTGCCTGATCGCTGTCCTTCGGCGACGGCCAGGCTGACATTGCCCACACGTTCGCGGCGGACCGCCCGGTCTCGCCGTAGTTGTTCCAGCCGTCGTACACGCCCCTCGTTGCGGGTGCGGCGCGCTTCTACGCCTTTTCGTATCCAGGCTTCTTCCTGGGCCAGCACCTTGTCGAACTTGGCATTCTGCTGCTTTTCCGCTTCCAGCCATTCGGCCTTGCGTTGCTGCCAAGTCGTGAAGTTGCCGGGGAAGCTGAAAAGCTTGCCGCGATCGAGTTCGACGATGCGTGTTGCCACGGCATCAAGAAAGCGTCGGTCGTGAGTGATAAGTATGGTGCTGCACCTGGCAGTCAGCAGCAGGTTCTCCAGCCACGCAATACCGATGAAGTCCAGGTGGTTGGTGGGTTCGTCCAGCAACAGCAGGTCAGGCTCGTCGGCCAAGGCGCGGGCCAGCGCTACGCGTTTGCGCGTGCCGCCGGACAGTCCTGCGACCAGCGCGTCAGCCGACAGGCCTAATTGTTCTATCAGGGCGTTGACGCGCGAGGGCCGCTGCCAGTCTTCGCTTTCTGTAATGTCGCCGCAAAGCGTATCGAAAACAGTTAGGGACTCGTCGAGCTCGGGCTCTTGCTCTACGGTGGCGATCTTCAGCCCGCCTAGGCGCATGATTTCGCCGTCGTCGGGACTGGTTCGGCCATCCAGCAGTTTAAGCAGGGAGGACTTTCCGGCGCCGTTCCGACCAATGAGACCAATACGTTCGCCAGGTTGTATTGCGAAGTCGGCGTGATCCAGCAAAGGGTGGTGACCGTAAGCGAGCTGGACGTCGGTTAAGGTAATAAGAGTGTTGGCAGCCATAAACGCAAAAAAACCAGTAATCGAGAGTAAAGATGCTATTGTCGCAGGTTACACTGCTATCTGTGAGGCAGGTCGGGCAATCGCGGTGCTTACGGCATCGAGGAAGGTCCGGACTCCACAGAGCGGGGTAACGGCTAACGGCCGTCCACGCTGGCGGTGCGCAGCAATGCACATCACCAGCATGAGGAATAGGGCCACAGAGACGAGACTGCGGCGCGGGCATGCTTTTGCATGCACTGACACGGCTATCTCCGTGTTGCGTACAGGGGCAACCCCGTGCGGCGCAGCAGGGTGAAACGCGGTAACCTCTACCCGGAGCAACATCAAATAGGCATACGCCTGGCCTTGTGCCAAAAGAGCGGCTCGCTCGAGTATGCGGGTAGATGGCTAGAGCACGGCAGCAATGCCGCGCCCAGAGGAATGATTGCCCGCCAGGTTCGCCTGGTGTACAAAATCCGGCCTATAGACCTGTCTCACACCTTACTATTTCCTTTCTACCTTCTGAATGTCAGCAATTGCAAAGATCCTGTAGCGCTATTCGCGCTTCTTCTAATAAAGGACTTGCAGATGCATCTCCAATTTCTTGATTTCACTACGTATTTTTTTCCTTGTCTTGGCGAAAGCTCGGCTAAGTGCTTGTTGTAATTGAAAAAATTGCAACGAGGCGCTTGACCTACTGCATTCCATACCGTAGAGTGGGGAAAAGTAGGTTTTTGTGCAAAAAAGTGGGGAAAAAATCTTGTTCCAGGGTAGCAGTGCTCTCACGTTAGATGCTAAAGGTCGGGTCTCGATTCCGACCAGGCACCGTGACGCCCTCGTTTCCCAGGTAGAAGGTCGCCTAACCCTGACGCGCCACCCAGATGGTTGTTTACTTGTGTATCCCCGCCCGGTGTGGGAAGAAAAGCGCGAGGAAATAGCCAAATTCCCTATGTCGGCCCGCCCATTGCAGCGTTTGCTGCTGGGTAATGCCCAAGATGTGGATATGGATGGTTCGGGTCGTATTCTGGTTGCACCGGAATTGCGCCATGCTGCCGGCCTGGTCCGCGAAGTCATGCTGTTGGGAATGGGTAGCCATTTCGAACTGTGGGATGCCGCGGAATATACGCGCCGTGAGGCCGAAGATCTCGCCAAGGGCATGCCCGAGGTTCTGGAACAATTTTCATTCTGAATCCGTATATGGAGTTTTTGCATCGATCCGTGCTGTTGGAGCCTACGGTCAACGCCCTCGTTGATCCTGATTTTGGCGCCAAGAGGAAACATGGAACCGTTACTGATATGCCGCTGCCTTTGGTCGACGGCGTTTTTGTAGACGGCACATTCGGGCGCGGTGGTCATAGCCGTTTCTTGTTGTCCCGTTTGTCGGCGCAGGCCAGGCTCGTGGTGTTCGATAAGGATCCGCAAGCCATAGAAGTGGCCCATGCCTTGCAGCGCGAAGATGCGCGTGTGGTGGTGGTGCATGCCGGGTTTTCTACTATGCCCGAGGCGCTTGAGCGATTGGGCATAGATAAGGTTAACGGCGTCATGCTTGATCTGGGGTTTTCATCCCCTCAGATTGACGATGCCAGCAGGGGGTTTTCGTTCATGCGCGAAGGCCCGCTGGATATGCGGATGGATACAAGCAGCGGACTTACCGCTGCGCAATGGCTGGCGCAAGTCAGTGTTGAAGAGTTAAAGGAGGTCATAGCAAAATATGGCGAAGAACGGTTTGCTTTCCAGATTGCAAAGGCGGTTGTTGCTCGCC
>NZ_JBEBUX010000180.1:0-6566 GCF_040393045.1 Pollutimonas bauzanensis
TCCAGCGTCGCGACCATGTTCGAGGATGTCTACAAAGACATGCCCTGGCACTTACGCCTTCAACGCCAAAAAGTGGGGGTGTAAGCATGGCAGATACAAACAATACACAAAACACGACCCCTATGACCATGATCCAGGCCTTGCGCTCGGCCATGGACGTCATGCTAGGGCGTGACGACAACGTTGTTATTTTTGGGCAAGACGTCGGTTATTTCGGCGGCGTTTTCCGTTGCACAGAAGGGCTGCAGGCAAAGTACGGCCGCAATCGCGTATTTGACGCGCCTATCTCCGAGGGTGGCATTGTTGGCGCCGCAGTAGGCATGGGCGCTTATGGTTTGCGTCCTGTCGTCGAAATCCAGTTTGCCGATTACTTTTACCCGGCCACTGACCAAATTGTGTCAGAGGCCGCCAGGCTGCGCTATCGGTCAGCGGGCGATTTTATTGCGCCGTTAACCATACGCATGCCTTGCGGCGGGGGTATTTATGGCGGGCAGACACACAGCCAAAGTCCGGAAGCCATGTTCACACATGTCAGCGGGTTACGCACCGTGATGCCATGCAATCCTTACGACGCAAAAGGCTTATTGATCGCTGCCATCGAGTGCGACGATCCGGTTATTTTTCTCGAACCCAAGCGTTTGTACAACGGCCCATTCGACGGCCATCACGATCAGCCTGTCGTGCCATGGTCCAAGCATCCGATGGGTAATGTGCCTGATGGCTATTACACGGTGCCCCTGGAGTCCGCTTCGGTTTTCCGCAAGGGTACGGCTCTTACTGTTATCACCTACGGCACCATGGTTTTCGTGGCCGAGGAGGCAACCAAAGAATCGGGTATCGACGTCGAGATCATTGATTTGCGCAGCCTATGGCCGCTCGATATCGACACCATCGTGGCATCGGTCAAGAAAACCGGGCGTTGCGTGGTGTTGCACGAAGCAACGCAAACCAGCGGGTTCGGAGCAGAGCTGACGGCGTTGATACAAGAGCATTGTTTCTACCATCTGGAAGCACCTATCGAGCGCGTGGCCGGGTGGGATACGCCTTATCCGCATGCCCATGAATGGGCTTATTTCCCCAGTCCACAACGGGTCGCGGACGCGTTCCGTACCGTAATGCGGGAGGTATGAGCATGGGCATCCATATTATAAAAACACCGGATATCGGCGAAGGCATTGCCGAGGTGGAACTGGTCGAATGGCACGTGCAACCGGGCGACGATGTCGTCGAGGACCAGTTGCTGGCCGATGTCATGACAGACAAAGCGACCGTTCAGGTGCCTTCGCCCACGCACGGGAAAGTCATTTCACTGGGCGGCGGTGTTGGCGACGTGATGGCGGTGGGGTCTGAATTGATCCGCCTGGAAGTCGAAGGGGAAGGCAATGCCGGTGCATCGCCAGTTTCTACGCGCTCCGGACGCAGTGCTGCTCCCGCGGTGGCTGCGCCGATTGCAGCGGCGGATAAGTCTGTCGAAATTTCCGCGCCAGCTACTCCTGTCCCCGCCCCAGATGTACATGCACATGATGCAGACAAGTCTTCGCCTGTTGCAGTTGCTGATTCAGGTCAGGCTGTTGCCCCTCGGGTGACGGTTGTTACAGCGGCGCGGCCGGACGGCGGGAAGCCGCTGGCGTCTCCGGCAGTGCGCAAACGCGCATGGGATCTCGGGATAGCGCTTCAATATGTTGCTGGAACAGGCCCGGCTGGGCGTATTTCCCATGGCGATCTGGATACCTATCTTGCGCGGGGCGCAGTAGCTACCGCGGGCTCCGGCCATATCGCGGCCTATGTCGCGCGCAATGACGAACAGCAGTTCCCTGTTATTGGACTGCGGCGAAAAATTGCGCAAAAAATGCAAGATGCGAAACGCCGTATTCCGCACTTCACCTATGTCGAGGAAGTTGACGTCACAGAGCTCGAAGCCTTGCGCCAGCGCCTGAACGAGCGATGGGGGCCGCAGCGTGGCAAATTGACCATCTTGCCTTTTCTGGCCAGGGCCATGGTGTTGGCCTTGCGTGATTTTCCCCAGATCAACGCCCGTTTTGACGATGATAATGGTGTGGTGAATCGGTACGGCGCTGTTCATTTGGGCGTTGCCGCGCAAACGGACGCAGGTTTGATGGTGCCCGTAATGCGCCACGCAGAAACTTACGATTTATGGTCATGTGCTGCCGAGATCAAGCGGCTGGCAGAGGCGGCCCGCAATTCAAGCGCAACGCGCGACGAACTGACTGGCTCGACGATTACGCTTACCAGCCTGGGCGCTTTGGGCGGCATCGTTTCAACCCCGGTGATCAATCATCCAGAGGTCGCGATCGTTGGCGTCAATCGTATTGTCGAGCGTCCAGTTGTCTTGGGCGGCGCCATTGTGGTGCGCAAAATCATGAACTTATCATCCTCGTTTGATCACCGTGTCGTTGACGGCATGCATGCGGCTGAGTTTATACAATGTATCAGGGGTTATCTCGAATGCCCTGCAACATTGTTTGTGGAATAAGGGGCGCTCATGCAGTCGTGCACATTATTGATTATTGGCGGCGGGCCGGGCGGCTACGTTGCGGCAATCCGTGCCGCCCAACTCGGCATATCTACGACGCTGATCGAAAGCGAAAATGTCGGAGGCACTTGCTTGAACGTGGGCTGCATTCCTTCCAAGGCCTTGATTCACGCCGCCCAGGAATTTCATAAGCTGACCGGGTACAGTGCCGACTCGCCATTGGGCATACAGGTGCAATCGCCTCGTATCGACATTGCCCGCACTGTTGCCTGGAAAGATGGCATCGTTGGCCGCCTTACCGGCGGTGTCGCGGCCTTGCTCAAGAAAAACGGTGTTCATGTGATCAAGGGGTGGGCGCGTATTATTGATGGGAAAACGGTTGAAGTCGCTGCAGCGCCAGGAGACGACGCGGATGTCGTTCTTCGCATCGCGTGCGAGCACTTGCTGCTGGCGACAGGTTCTCAGCCGGTTGAATTGCCATTCATGCCTTTTGGCGGGCCTGTTATTTCGTCAACCCAGGCATTGTCGCCTGCAGTGCTGCCGCAAAGCCTGGCTGTAGTCGGTGCGGGGTATATAGGGCTGGAATTGGGCATGGCATACAGCAGGCTAGGTGTACAGGTCAGCCTTATCGAGGCTCAGGACCGCATCCTCCCCGCTTACGATGCCGATTTGGTCAAGCCTGTGCAAACTGCGGTGCGCAAACTTGGTATTTCCTTGCATTTGTCATGTAGCGTTCTAGGCATGAACGAAAAGGGCAGTGCTCTGCGCTTGAAAACGTCGCAAGGCGACGAATCCGAACTTCCGGTAGAGCAGGTCATGGTTGCCGTTGGCCGGCGCGCCAGGGTGACAGGATTTGGCCTGGAGTCGCTCATGTTGGACATGGACGGCACAGTCATCCAGGTGGATGATCAATGCCGAACTTCCATGCGCAACGTATGGGCGATAGGCGATGTGGCGGGCGAACCGATGCTTGCACACCGGGCGATGGCCCAGGGCGAAATGGTGGCGGAAATTATCTCGGGCAAGCAACGCCGTTTTGTGCCGGCCTCGATTCCGGCAGTATGTTTTACGGATCCCGAAATTGTCGTGTCTGGCTTGTCGCCGGACGAAGCCAAACGTGCAGGTATTGATTGCATATCAGCCTCCTTTCCATTTTCGGCTAATGGCCGCGCCATGACGCTTGACGCCAATGACGGCTTTGTGCGCGTGGTGGCTAGACGCGATAACCACCTGATTGTCGGGTGGCAGGCGGTGGGCAGCGGCGTTTCCGAGTTGAGCGCGGCCTTTTCACAATCGCTCGAGATGGGCGCCCGTCTCGAGGATGTCGCCGGCACTATTCACGCGCATCCTTCGTTAGGCGAGGCCGTGCAGGAAGCCGCTCTCCGGGCTCTTGGCCATGCATTGCATATTTAATGGCAGTCAGCGCACATGACAGGGCAGCATCAAAAAACCCTAAGCTACAATCGAACCTCTCTTCTGTAGCGAGTGCCCTATGACAAGTATGTACACGCCCGGCGAAACTCTTGAACCCAGGCTTGATTACGTGATGTGTGCCAGCCCGGCCGGTACACACCGCATGGCTTATTGGGAGTGGGGCGATCCCGAAAATGACCGTGTATTGTTGTGCGTTCATGGGTTAACACGTACCGGTCGGGATTTCGATGATTTAGCCAGGCAGCTTGCCAAGCACTACAGGGTGGTTTGCCCCGACGTGGTTGGTCGCGGAAAGTCGGATTGGCTGATCAATGCAGCAAACTATGTCGTGCCGCAGTATGTCGCAGATATGTTTACTCTTATTGCACGGCTTAATCCTAAGAAATTGGATTGGGTGGGGACTTCCATGGGAGGGCTGATAGGCATGGGGCTGGTAGGCACGTTGGCCATGTCCGCAATGCTCAGACCGGATCGCGGCAGCCTTGGGTTGCCTGCAGACCAAACGCTATCTTTGGGGAAAATCGTACTTAATGATATAGGCCCGCAGCTGAGCTTCGCAGGCCTGAGCCGTATTGCCGAATATGTGGGTGAACCTATACAGTTCGACACCTTTGAGCAGGCCGTGGACTATGTTCGGTCAGTATCTGCCGGTTTTGGCAGCCATGACCAAGCGGGTTGGGAAGACTTGACCCGACACGTATTCAACCAGAAGGACGATCACTGGGTCAAACACTACGACTTGCGTATTGCTGAGCCGTTCGCCGATCAGTCTGAAGCCATTATTCAGGCGTCCGAATCAGTTTTGTGGGCTGCTTACGAAAGCATTGCCTCGCCTATTTTTCTCGTGCGGGGTCAGGAGTCTGATTTGCTCACTGCTGAGGCCGCTCAGGAAATGCTGGCAAGAAACCGCCATGCCCGGTTGCACAATGTGCCAGGCGTGGGACATGCGCCAACATTTCGCAGCCACGACCAAATAGATCCGGTAGTCGAGTTTTTACTGGAAAAGTAATCGGCGTACACTAAGCTTTCAATACAATTGAAGGCTGTACCTGACCTTGGCTTGCGGTTTGTGCAGGCCGTGATACAGCCCTTTACAGGGCTGTTTAATTTTTTAAAGGGTTTTCGTATTAAAGTCGATTTGCACTGCCACTCTACTTTTTCTGACGGTGTCTTGGCTCCGGCTCAGTTGGCTGCGCGCGCCCATGCGAATGGGGTGCAGGTGTGGGCGCTGACCGATCACGATGAGTTGTCTGGTTTAGCCGAGGCACGCAGCATTGCCGAGGCGACGGGGATACGTTTTATCCCTGGCGTCGAAATTTCAGTCACATGGGCCAAGCAAACCGTCCATATACTGGGGCTGGCGATAGACGAACTCGATACAGAACTGAATGCCGGATTGGCAGAAATACGAAAAGGTCGTTTGCTGCGCGCCCGTGAAATGGCCGACAGGCTGACCGCGCTGGGTATCCCCGATAGTTACGAGGGGGCACTTAAGTTCGCGGCCAATCCATTATTGATTAGCCGGACGCATTTTGCCCGCTTCCTGGTAGAGAACGGTTACTGCAAGAACATGCAGATGGTTTTTGACAAGTATCTTGGCGAAAACAAGCCAGCTAACGTACCGGTACATTGGTCCACGCTTGAAGACGCGGTGGGGTGGATTCTTGGCGCAGGCGGGCGAGCCGTTATTGCGCATCCAGGGCGCTACGCTTATTCGCCGATGCAGTTTGATGCCTTGTTTGAGCAGTTCAAGGATATTGGCGGTGAGGCAATCGAAGTCATCACAGGAAGCCACACACTTGAACAGTATGTTGAATATGCGGGTGTTGCACGACGGTATGGTTTTATGGCGTCTTGCGGTTCAGACTTTCACAGCCCCAAAGAGGCCAGAATCGATCTGGGCAATCTGCCGCCGTTGCCGTCCGATCTAACACCCGTTTGGCATGATTGGATCTGATATGAATAAAGCTTTCGTGAAAGAGTCGGATAACGATGATGACGACGACCTCGGCCCCGAGGCTGTAAAGCTTCCTGCGGGCACGAAAAACTACATCACCACCCAGGGTTATAAGCGTTTACGTGAAGAGTTGGCTCATTTGATAACGGTAGAGCGTCCGTCTGTGGTGCAGATCGTGTCTTGGGCGGCTTCGAATGGCGATCGTTCAGAGAACGGCGATTATCTCTATGGCAAGAAGCGCTTGCGTGAAATTGACCGACGCATGCGGTTCTTGACCAAGCGTCTGGAGATTGCCGAAGTGGTTGATCCCGCGGCGCAGCCGAATAAAGACCAGGTGTTTTTTGGCGCGACGGTGGTTTATTCCGACAAGGTGGGCGAAGAGTTTCGTGTAACGATAGTGGGTGTCGACGAGGCTGAGCCGCTGCAGGGGAAAATTAGCTGGATTTCTCCGGTGGCGCGGGCGCTGACCAAGGCGCGGGAAGGTGACACCGTGGTATTGCGTACGCCTGCGGGGATTGATGAGCTGGATATTCTGGAAGTGATTTATCCTTAGGCAGTAGGGGTTTTTCTTGATTTGCGTGTCAGGTCTGTTGGCGTCAGTGTCTGTTCTTAAGCTGCGTGCTTGCCGGTCTTAGCGCTTTTGGTTTTTTTGATACGCGTGCCAAGGCCTTAGCGTTTGTA
>NZ_JBEBUX010000181.1:0-6461 GCF_040393045.1 Pollutimonas bauzanensis
CCGACAGGGGTGGGAAAAACCACCACTATCGCCAAACTCGCCGCGCGTTGCTTAAAGCGTGGCGGGCCAGATAGCCTGGTGCTGCTTACGACGGATACCTATCGTATTGGTGCGCATGAGCAACTGAAAATCTATGGCCAGATAATGCGGGTGCCGGTGCACGTTGTGCAGGATACGGCAGAGCTGCAGCATGTGATGCAAATCATACGTGCTGATCAAACCATACTGATCGATAACGTGGGGATCAGCCAGCGGGATCGTTATATTTCAGAGCAGGCGGCCATGTTGGCCAGCGCTGGGCGCCAGATAAACCGACTATTGGTGCTTAACGCATCCAGCCATGGCGACACATTGGATGAAGTCGCGCGCACTTACGCCAATGACGGCGGGTCACCCCTTAAGGGCTGCATTATTACCAAGGTCGATGAAGCCAGCCGTTTGGGCGCTGCGCTCGATACGGCTATACGCTACCGTTTGCCTGTCCATTACGTTTCCAATGGGCAGAAGGTGCCCGAGAATCTGCTGTTTCTGCCCGCTGCCGAGCTGGTTGATCAGGCTTTGGTGCCAAATCAGCAAACTCGTGCCTTGTATGCTCCCACTGAAGCCGATTTCGCCGCCTTGATGTCGTTGTCGAAAGGGCCGGAAGACGATACGAACGCGGCCGCCGCTGAAAGTCGTCGTAAGCGTTTGCTGCCGGGCCTATTGTCGATGGCTGCCGAAACAGGGGCTGACTTGTCCATGGGCGATCTGGATGCCGCTTGCGCTTATGTTGATCAGCAAACCTGCGCTTCCGAGGCCTACGATGTATGGCGCAGCTACACATCAGAGAAGCAAGACGAGACTTCCTTAGCGGGGTATGTTGAGCATATGCTGCGCATTGTCCAGGGCGATTTGGCCAAGAATAGCCACCGCTACGTATTGGCCGCGCATGATCAAGTGGCCGTAGCAGCGTCTGCCGATAGTCGTGGGTACTTACGAGCCAGCCTGTTGCTTGATGAGAACGCTGTCGCATTGACGACGCCCGTGCAGCAAATTAGCTTTGCCCATGGCTGGCAGTCTTCTTGCGGCGCTAGCGCGCAGACGCCTCCCACGTCCGCCGCTGCGTTGCTGCACCAGGTGCAGTGGCTAAGTGAGCATTCAAGTAAATTGCCATTAGTGCATTTGTTCGAGGGCGGCTCACAGGCCTTATTGCGCAAAATTTCGGAGTCGAACGTATTATGGCTGGCGCAGTGCGCCGCGACGACGCGGGTTGAATATGATTCGTGCGCGACGACCGTGGGGGCGCTCGCAAAAACGCTTAACCATCGGCCCATCGCCAGTCCGGTGTATTCGCAAGCGTTCACTGAAATCGCCGGCTTGCCGGTTGATGATGTTGTCTTGTGGGTTGCCAGTGAAGCTATCGAAGTCGTTGCAAGGCAGCAGGATTCGCTAATGCTGCAGCTGATTTCCGTGCGCATCGTTCGTCGTGCGGATGGTGCAACCATAAAAGTCTTGCACGGCCTAAGCAATATGTTCTCTTTGGTGGCTTCACCTGAACAATTGGCAGCCTGGCTGGTGGTGCGTCTCGAAGCAAAGCAGGGCCTACGTTATGCAGCCCGCGCTTGGCGGTTGCTGGCGCAACGCGATGGGGCCGAGTCGTCGCAAAAGAAAGCATTAGCTGCTGCCCAGTTGGGTATGGCGGCATGGCAGTATAAACAGCATGCCAACGCGGAATTGGCGCGCAGGGTGGGCGCCAGTTTGATTGGCAAGCCAGGGCTGCCTTCGGTATCGGCTATGCCGGCGGTGTTGAAGCTGTTTGCGCTAAAAGAGATGGTGGCGGCATAGGCGCCGCCTGACTATCAACCTGCCTTGAAGCTGGTGGTGGCGCCCTGGTGGCCACGATGGGTGCGGCCGCTGGCATCATACAGATTTCCTGCGCCAGAGAGGCTGCGCAGGGTGTCCAGTGCTTGTTGGTTATGTTCGAGAAAGGTATCAATGATACGGCCGTTAGCGGCATTCATGTCGCTGGCCTTTTGTACGTTTTCGAGCAGGGCCTGGTAAATGGCGTTCAGGCCGGAGTGATCGTTTACTGCAGCATCCAGGCCGGTCTTGTTTTCTTCGTAGCCAAGTTGGGCCAACAGCATCTGGCGTTCGTCGGCTACCATCGCCAATTTGTCAGCGTAACGGTTCTTTTCTTCAGTCGAATGGCTTAATGCATCGGTGGTGCCAGCCTCGGTCAGCGCCTGAGCTTCGGCGTCGAGAATGACGATAAAGGCTTGGACCAGATCGGCTTCCCGTTCCAGGCATTTCTGCAGTTGTAGAACAGCGTTATTCATATGGCAATTATGTAAAAGCAGCGGCGGCGGGCTGCTGCATGGATGTTATTTCAGTAGGTCACGGACGCTCGCGATGAGCCCGTCGGCGATGCGGCTGGGGTCGATCTTGAGCTGGCCCGATGCCAAGGCATCGCGAATTTGGTTGACGCGCGCAACGTTGATATCGTTGTCGCTGTTCTGCAAATTGGACAGATGGCGGGCGGTGGGGCTTAGGTCAACGGCGCCTTTGCTTGCGGCCGGGGATGACGATGTGCTTGCACTGGTCACGCCATCAGTCCGCGAGCCGGTAACGGTGCTTCTAGCTGGACTGTTAATCGAGGGTGAGGTGATCTTCAAGAGGGTCTCCGGGTAAAGCCTGGCAAATGGTGTACTGCCTGTGTGTCTGTTTTACGGCTACGTCCAGGAAAACTTTAGCCTTTGGGCATGTTTTATGTGAGCGTATGCGTATTTGTGCCTTCGTTACATAATGACTTGTACGGTATTCGCGTTCAATACCGTACCGCTTACGATTTGGCCAGAACTGGATTTTACCTGTATTTGTGCGCCCGGCCCGCCGTTTTGCAGTGCCGTGCCTTCGCCGTTGGCCACGAAGCCCACGCCGCGCGCCTCTGTGCGTACGGCCTGTCCTCGTTGTATCGAGTCGGGGTCGCGCAAGGCGCTGTATTTTACTGTGCCGCCTGCTGGAATGCGTTGCTTGGCAATATAGCCAATGGCCTGACTGGGGTCGAATATTACGCCGCGGGGCAGTCGCAGCAAGTCGCCTTCACGGCCGGTCAAGTCGGTGAGTGTCAAGGCATCGCCCGGCTGAATGTTGCGGTTCGCGACATAGTAGAAGCCTTGAATGCTCAGGTTGGCTTGCACATGGCTGGTCCATGCTTGCGGAGCCAGGCAGCGAACTTCCACCGTCATGCGCGATCGTAACCGTTGCCCGCTAGGCAGGAAAGCCTGCAGCTGGCTGCACGCCGGCTGTTGATTTATGCGCGGTGTTTCAACGATGATATGGGACGATCCAGGGTAGCTGTTTGCCTGATTGCTGAGGAAATCCTCAACTTCAGCTGCGACAAGGCTAGGGTCTTGTACGGGCACCGCAGCTGTGCCTTGTGCAGCATTAGCTGCGCATACATGTGCGCTGGCAACCAGCAAAATAGATAGGATGGAGAGCTTGGGCATGCAGCCATTCTATAGAAGGCTGCTTTGCGGCATCCCGGGAATTGGATGATAAATAGCGCCTTATTTCCTACTTTAGTAAAGCATACGCCGCTTTACTATGCTGTTATGTGAGCGGCAAGGCCGTCATGTTGGTCCAGTGCCTGCGGACATCCATAGCGGGCATCATTATTTTCTGGTGAATGGCAATGATTGATCGGATCGGCGAAGACCTGGGCTTTTACCAAAAGGCCATTAGTTTGCGCCAGCAGCGACAAGAAGTCTTGGCAGCCAATATCGCGAATGCCGATACGCCAAATTACAAGTCACGCGACTTTGATTTCGGCGCAGCCCTGAAAGACGCAATGGGCGAAGGCATGCGTTTACCTGATACCCAGCTTGCATTGACTTCAGCACGCCACATACCGGCCAAGGCGGTCAGCCCTGATCCTGCCGAATTGCTGTATCGCCAGCCATTGCAGCCCAGCATGGACGGCAACACGGTCGACATGGACGTCGAGCGCGTGCAGTTCGCCGACAACACATTGCGCTACCAAAGCGATCTTACCGTGATTTCCGGTCGAATCAAAACCATGATGGCCGCGCTTCAACAGTAATTTTGCGCCAACAGAATAAACAGGAAAGTCCATGTCCACTATGAGTATTTTCGAGATTGCCGGCTCAGCGCTGACTGCGCAATCACAGCGCATGAACGTTACCGCTAGCAACTTGGCCAATGCCGATAGCGTGGCCGGTCCTGATGGCCAGCCTTATCGTGCGCGCCAGGTCGTATTCCAAATGAGTCCAGCCCAAGGCCAGGCTTATGCGCAGTCAGTGGGCGGCGTTAGGGTTTCGGGCGTAGTCGAAAGCACTGCACCTGCTCGCTTGCAGTATGACCCCAAAAACCCGTTGGCCAATGCCGACGGCTATATAGAAATGCCTAATGTGGACGTGGTGGCCGAAACCGTCAATATGATTTCCGCTTCGCGTTCGTATCAAGCCAATGTAGAAGTCATTAACACCGCGAAAAGCATGATGATGCGCACCCTGTCGATAGGCCAGTAAGGCCAGGTCGATTCGCCGGAATCTATTACGGAACTTAAGCGTGACAACAGTCAATAGCACCAACACTAGCAGCGCTGCTGCGGCCATGGCCGCAGCGACCAGTAAAAACAACGATTTGATGGGCGATACCCAGGATAGGTTCCTGACGTTGCTGGTGACCCAACTGCAAAACCAGGATCCGATGAATCCTATGGATAACGCACAAGTCACCTCGCAAATCGCGCAGATGTCTACCGTTCAGGGAATTACCCAGTTGAACAATACTTTGCTGGCCCTGACTGGGCAGATGGATGTGTCGCAGTCCATGCAGGCTGCCGGACTCATCGGCAAAGAGGTGCTGGTGCCGGGCACCAAGATTTCAGTAGGTACGGCCGACGGCGTGACGCACACGACACCCTTTGGCGTGGATGTCATCTCCGATGCGGCCAATGTCACGGTCAGCATCATGGATGCTACCGGCAAGGTGGTGCGCAAGCTTGAACTGGGTCAACAAGAGGTCGGTGTTGTTTCGGTCGATTGGGATGGCAAGGACGATCTGGGCGGGGCAGTCAATGATGGCGCCTACACCATTTCGGTAGCGGCATCCGACGCGAACGGCACGCCGGTATCGGCCGATGCATTGACCCATGGCAAGGTCGGCAGCGTCGCCTATACCGCCAATGGATTAATGCTCGACCTTGGTCTGGCAGGCAAGTACTCCTTGCTGGATCTGCGGAAAATCATGTAGTTGCGAAAGCCTGCGCATTCGCCATGGGCGTTGCGCTTTATTTACACACAGTTAAAAGCAAACGAGGTATACCATGGGTTTTGGACAAGGTTTAAGCGGGCTGAACGCCGCGTCGCAGACATTGGATGTCATTGGCAACAACATTGCCAACTCCGGCACGGTCGGCTTCAAGTCCGGTACGGCCACCTTCGCCGACGTATATGCAAACTCGCGCGTGGGTCTGGGTGTGCAAGTCTCTGGCATCAATCAGCGCTTTACCATAGGCACTATTGCCGGCACGGGCAACCAGTTCGATATGGCAGTCGATGGGGCCAAGGGCTTGTTCCGGGTTGTGGATAGCAGCGATAACGTGCTCTATACCCGTAACGGCCAGTTTTTTGCCAACAAAGACAATTACATCGTTAATGCCCAGGGCCAGCGCCTGACCGGTTATATCGGCGGCAGCACCACACCCCAGCCCATTACCGTGCCAGTGGGCAATATCGAGCCTGTCGCGACCAGTTCCATTACCAATAAACTCAATCTGGATGCTAATGCAAAATTGGCGGGTAATGCAGCGGTAGAGGTGATCGGCGTAATGATGTTGGACGACGGAACCGGCCCTGTTAAGTATGAATATACTGGTTCTTTGCCTACCCCTACCTGGGTAGGTGGAGTTTTTCCTCCGGATGGTAACTACACCACGGGTGATCCGGCTACTCCTGTCGTTTTTAGCGCTAATGGTACGTCAAGCGTTACATCCATCCCGCCGGGCGCGGGCAACATTGCTTACGCTCAAGCTGTTCCAGCAGCTCCGTTTGACGTTACAAACCCCGACAGCTTTACCCACATGCTGCCGATAACGGTGTATGACTCGCTTGGCAACCCGCACCAGCTGGCGCAATACTTTGCTAAGCGCGAACCAGATGCGGATGGCCTCAGTAAATGGGAAGTTTTCTATCAAATGGACGGAGCACCGGTAACTACCCCTACTAGCGGAATCATGAAATTCAACGAGAATGGTGTAATTCCTCCGGGGCAAATTACTAATATTGATATCACGATGACAGGTGTGGGCGGCGCAGGATCGCCGGCAGCACCTTTGAGCATCAATATCAACTACAACGATTCGACCCAGTTTGGTGGTGACTTTTCCAAGAGCTTCGTGCAGAACGGTTCGGCCACGGGTGAGTACGCCAGCATGTCGATTGCCGCCGATGGTTCTATTG
>NZ_JBEBUX010000182.1:0-6222 GCF_040393045.1 Pollutimonas bauzanensis
CCTGACACGCGGACTAAGAAAGAAACACATACGCGAGGAGAAACTTGACGCGCGAATCAAGAAGAAATGCAAACACTAGAACCCGGAACGCGACTTAAGATATGCCCTAGCAAACGCGTTAAGAAGAAACACTGAAACCAGGGCCTGTATGCTACCAAGCCGCAACAAATAAAACCGCTATTTCTTTTTATTATCAGGCGGCACAGGAACAAACGGAAACGTAGTAAATATATTACGCGTCTGATCCTGCATTTGATCCTGCATCTGCACAAACAGATTCTTGCTCTGGTCAATGTAATTGCTCATCATGTTCTGCAATACAGGCGTCTGTACGTTCATGAACTGAGCCCAGGCCTCGGGACCGAATTGGGTGCCCCCGTATACCCCTTTGGATTGATCGCCCATACGATCCTGGATATCCATGAACGCCTGGATATTTTTTTCCAGAAAAGAACCCATGATGCCTTGCATCGCATGACCATAAAAGCGAATGATTTGGGACAAGGCCACGGACGAAAACATCGGCACACCCCCGCTCTCTTCCTCGAGGATGATTTGCAAAAGTATGCTGCGCGTCAGATCCTGACCAGACTTCGCGTCGACAATCTGAAAAACCTCGCTATCCAGCACTAATTGCTTTACATCCGATAGCGTAATGTAGGTACTCGTTTTGGTGTCATACATGCGCCTGTTGGGATATTTTTTTATCAGGCGGACTGATGTTGGAGCTTCAGATTGCGTCATAACTTGGCCAAATACGTGATAAAGCGAGGAAGAAGGTAGCGGCTATGAAACACCAAACCAGTCTTTCGGAACGAATCATGCGTCAAATAACAATTTCCCAAAACTCGGAAAATAAAAAACACAATAGTGTTTGCCGAACGAATCGACAAACACTATAGGACTAAACCAGCAGCCAATGCTAGCCCATATGCAGGCCGCCATTAAGGGAGAAGTCGGCGCCGGTGGCAAACCCCGCATCGTCCGAAGCCAGCCAAGAGACCATGGAACCAATCTCTTCAGGCGTTCCCAGCCGCTTCACAGGTATGGTGGCGACAATTTTTTCAAGTACATCAGGGCGTATGGCCCTGACCATGTCGGTACCGATATACCCAGGAGAAATCGTATTGACGGTGACCCCTTTATTGGCAACCTCCTGCGCCAGAGCCATCGTGAACCCGTGGATCCCTGCTTTGGCCGTGGAATAGTTGGTTTGCCCAAACTGCCCTTTCTGCCCATTTACCGAACTGATGTTAATAATACGCCCCCATTGCTGGTCGACCATACCTTCAATCACTTGCTTGGTAACATTGAACAAACTATTCAAGTTGGTGTCGATCACTGCACGCCAATCTTCCTGACTCATTTTACGGAATAGCCCGTCGCGCGTAATACCCGCGTTATTGACCAGAACAGCTACCGGACCGAGTTCGTCGCGTACTTTCTGGAAGGCGTCAACAGTAGAGTCCCAATCGGACACATTGCCTACCGACGCATGAAATTTATAACCCAGCGCGGCTTGCTCATCGAGCCATTGCTTGAAATTGCGGCTGGGTCCACAACCGGCAACCACGGTAAAACCTTCTTTCGCAAGACGCTGACAAATGGAAGTCCCTATCCCCCCCATCCCTCCGGTCACATAAGCAATTTTGCTAGTCATTTTTGTGCTCCCTTTAAGTTTTCTTTGATGCTACGCATCATTGCCAGCCTGTCACTTTCATACAGCCCTTACTTTGACATAGTCGCCAGGTGCCGGCTGCACCGGCACATAACGCTGGTTGCCCAGTTTCTTGCGAGCACTCATCATGGGTCCCGACTGTGCGGCCAGCCAGTGTGCCCAATCTGGCCACCAGCTGCCAGCGTGCTCCGTGGCGTCGTTTAGCCAAGCCTGCGGATCCCCAGGGATCTCAGTGTGCGGATACTCTGCATCGTGAACCCAATAGCTGCGGCGTTTTTTCGCGGGCGGATTAATGACCCCTGCGATATGCCCCGAGGCCCCCAGTACGAACCGTAAGGAGCCCCGCAATATGCCGGTTGTGGCGTAAGCGGCCGCCCATGGCACGATGTGGTCTTCACGAGAACCATAGATATAGGCGGGCATCGACAGCGTGGTAAGGTCGATGGGATGGCCGTCCACCTTGACTCGCCCCGGAATTTTGAGGTTGTTTTCCAGGTAAGTATTACGGAAGTACCAAGTAAAGAAGGGGCCCGGCAAATTGGTGCCATCGGCATTCCAGAACAACAAGTCGAATGCCGCCGGAGGCTCGCCTTTCAGGTAGTTACTGACGACATAATTCCAGACGAGTTCGCTGGGCCGCAAGAATGAAAACGTCGTGCCGAGTTCTTTAGCTGGCATCAAGCCGCCTTGCCCTAGCTGGCGCTCGCGCGCCTGAGCATGGAACTCATCGACAAAGACATCAAGCACGCCAGTCTCATTGAAGTCGAGCAAAGTCGTCAACAAAGTAAGCGAACCTACCGGGTCCTTGCCCTGGGCATGGGCCAATGCCAGCGCTGACGCCAGCATGGTGCCGCCCACACAAAACCCAAGCGCATTGACCTGCTTTTGACCGGTGATATCGCAAGCGACATCGATGGCCTGAAGCACACCGTGCTGAAGATAATCGCCCCATGTCGCCCTGTCTATGCCATCGGAATCAGACGCCTGCGGATTGCGCCAGGAAACCAGAAATACCGTGAACCCTTGTTCAACGGCATGGCGCACGAAAGAATTTTCAGGCTGCAGATCAAGAATGTAGAATTTGTTGATGCACGGAGGCACGATTACTAGCGGCTTTTGATGGACCTTGGCGGACAAAGGCGCATACTGGATAAGCTGCATGACCGGGTTTTGATAGACGACCGAACCTTCACTAAGGGCGATGTTTTCCCCCAGCTCGAAGCGCGACTCGTCGGTTTGCGTAAGACGCCCTTTCCGGATGTCGTTAAGCAGGTTGCACATCCCTTTTTGCAGGGACTCGCCATGCGTTTCCATGAGCGCCAGTTGGGCTTCGGGATTGGTCACCATGAAATTGGTGGGCGACATCGCCTCGACCCATTGCATCACCGAAAAGCGCAAGCGATTGCGTACGGGCTCGCTGACCTGCGCGGCATCCACCATTTGATTCAAAGTCTTGGCCGATAACAAATAGGCGTGCGCTGAAAGCAAATACCCCGGACTCGATTCCCAAGCCTTTGACGCAAAGCGCCGGTCAGATGGCTTTTCCAGAATACCTTGTTGGGCTTCGGCTGCAATGCGCAGCCATTCACGTGCGAACTCGGCCTGGATCTGGGCGAGTTGATCAGGTGCCACGCTTACCGGAATTGGCCACTCGGATGGATACGAAGCACTCATTTTCTACATACCTTGCACGTTTCAAAAAGCTTGGTATCCATGGTGGATTGCAATTAAAAAGCTGTCAATCAGGGTAAGTCGCTACGCTGTTTTCCCCTATGCAATACTGCAGCTTCGTCAGCAAGCCACGCCACCGTCACCAAACGTCCGGTGCGCGCTTGGCGACGGTATGAATAAAACAAATCAGGCCGGGAGAACGTGCAATGACCGCTAAGTTCTATGCTGTCCACCCCTGCCTTGTATAAACGGTGACGCGCCAAAGCAGGAAGATCCGCCAGCCACTTCTGGCCTGGAATTTTCTGGGCGAAAAACGCGGCGGTTTGCTCGTCCTGACCGACAAAGGCCTCATACACGTCGGCACCCACCTCGAAATGAGGCTGACCAATAGCCGGGCCTATCCAGGCGCGCCAGCCTGCACTTTCGGGAGATCGATTGCGCAAGGCCAGCATGGTTTGTTCCAGCACCCCGGCAGCCAAGCCTCGCCACCCCGCATGCGCGAGGCCCAGCGCACGGCCATCGTTGCTGGCTAATACCACGGGCAGGCAATCCGCCGTCATGATGGCCAGCACCCTATTTTGCTGAGTGGTAACGGCGGCATCCGCATCAGGCGGAACCACGACACCCTCTGATGCGATAGGCGCTAATTGATCTGCGTCAAAAACCTTTGCCCCATGCACCTGATTCAGCCATACAGGATCACCCGGCAGACCAGCACGCAACAACTGACGGTTGGCAATGACATCGGCATGATCGTCGCCGGTATGCAACCCCACATTCAGCGAAGCCCAAGATTCACCACTGACCCCACCCTGGCGCGTGGTACAAAAATAATTTACGCCCTGCCAAGGCAGGCCTGAAACGGAAGCGATGGCGGTGGAGGGCATCAGGCTTCCCATGTAATGCTATCAAGAACCTGTTGAAAATCTTCCGGCAAAGGAGCCTGAAAAGACACCCTTTCGCCTGTAGAAAAATCATCGAAGCTAAGCGCCCGGGCATGCAGCAGTTGCCGCGCCGCGCCGCCGACCAGCTTGCCGCCATACAAGACATCGGCGACCAAGGGATGGCGCAGGCTCATCATGTGGACACGTATCTGATGGGTGCGGCCCGTTTCCAATTTGCATACAACTTCGGTAACCGAGATATCGTCGCCCAGGAATCCTGCTCGTATGGGTTCATAATGCGTGATGGCATTTTTTGGGGCTATAGGATTTTCCACAGCCATGCGTACCGGAACCCGCTGATCCCGACCGATGTCCATGTTCACCGTCCCAGGCCTGTTCAAGCGACCATGCACCAATGCAATATATTCACGGCTGACGGTTCGCGCCTGCAACTGCCGGATCAAGTGCGTCTGGGCCTTTTCATGGCGCGCCACGACCAACAATCCAGAGGTGTCTTTGTCCAGCCTGTGGACGATTCCGGCGCGCGCCACCTGAGAAAGCTCGGGGAACCGATATAACAACCCGTTCAGCAATGTACCTTGCCAGTTGCCAGCGCCAGGATGCGTTACCAAGCCTGCTGGCTTGTTGACGACGATCCAGTCAGGGCTTTGCGCCACCACACCGAAATCGACAGGTTCGGGGGTAAAAGCCAGTGATTCCGGGGGCGTTTGCTCCCAGACTACCAGTTTGTCGCCCGCATGAACCATTTGCTTGACACGACCTGGCTCGCCATTGACCAACACATGACCGCCTTCTATCCACCCTTGTAGTCTGCTGCGGGAATGCTCCGGAATTAATTGAGCCAGCACTTTATCGAGCCGCTCGGAAAGCGCTCTGAATGGGAGCTGGAACTCAAGGGGCTCGGAACCCTGTAAACTTTCTTTGGCGATATTTGTGTCAGGCATGGCGACAAATCATATAATCAGCCTGCAATGCTAACACCAAGGATGCTTTTGTGACTCGTCTTTACCCTAATCTATCTCGATTTCCCAGCCTGAAGCGGTTGAGCCACGCCGCGCTTGCCTTTGTTGCCGTCGTCCTGATCGCTGGATGCGGCACCATGAAGGCTGAACAAGATGTAACCGCCGGCTGGTCAGCCGAACGTCTTTACCAGGACGCCCGCACGGAAATCGCTGCTGGCAACTGGAAAGATGCGCGCACACGCCTTGAAGCCGTGGAAGCACGCTATCCTTTTGGCGGATACGCGCAGCAATCGCTTATCGACCAGGCCTATATCAACTGGAAAGATGAAGAGCCCGAACAAGCCCTGGCTGCCATCGACCGTTTTCAGCAACAGTACCCGAATCACGCTGGTACTGATTACATGCTGTACTTGAAGGGCTTGATCACCTTCACTCCCCCCAGCGCGTCGTTTACCAAGGTCACCAGGCAAGATCCTAGCGAACGCGACCCCAAGGGGCTGCGCGAATCCTATGAATCGTTCAACGAACTTATCAGTCGCTATCCCGACAGCCGTTATACCACCGATGCCAAGAAACGCGTGACGTGGCTGGTGGATACTATTGCACGCAACGAAGTTCACGTGGCGGAATACTATTACAACCGCGGCGCTTATGTGGCGGCGGTCAATCGTGCGCAAACCGTGATCACGGACTTTCAGGGAGTGCCGGTTGCCGAGCGTGCGTTATATCTTATTTACTTGTCGTACGATAAGCTGGGTATGACTGATCTGCGGGACGACGCCAAGCGGGTTCTCGATCAGAACTATCCTGATACCAAGTACTACGAAAACGGGCTGACCGAGTCAGTGAACAACTGGAATCCGATTAATTGGTTCTAATGGACTGATTCAGGATTGTTGGTTGTGGAAGTTGATCAGGCCTGTCGGGGTGTGTCTCTGGCAGGCTTTTTCAATGCTGTGGTCAAACGCTTCTGACGCTGTAATGGATCCGATGTTCTTAATAGGCG
>NZ_JBEBUX010000183.1:0-6178 GCF_040393045.1 Pollutimonas bauzanensis
CCTTTTTCGATGCTTTCAGTCACGATGAAGTCGGGTTGGTAAGTGATGCCCAGGCCTTGCGCCGCAGCCTGGGTCAATACGTCCCCATTGTTTGCATGGATGCGCGCGCGTACCGAAAACGTTTTAGGTACGCCATCGACCAGGAATTTCCAGACACCAAAATTGCCGCTAGCCGTATAGCTGAGGCAGTCGTGATTGAGCAGGTCTTTAGGGTGATGTGGTTCGCCGTGGCGCGACAGATAGGCCGGTGATGCCACAGTCAGCAAGCGCACACTTCCTATCTTGCGGACGATGTCGCTGTTTTTCAGGCGACTGGTGATGCGTATTGCGAGATCCATGCCTTCTTCGATCAGGTCAACTCGGCGATCGTTATAATCCATTTCCAGTCGGATATCGGGGTGACGTTCTGCAAATTCCAGAAGCAGGGGCGCCAGGCGCTTTATTCCATAGCTTAAGGGCAGGCTGATTCGCACAGCGCCGCGCAGGTTCTGATGTTCCTGAGCCAGTTCGGTTTCCGCTGACTCGATCAAATCAAGCGCTTCGCGGCATTTTTCCAAGTATCCGCTGCCGGCCGACGTTAATGTCAGGCGCCGGGTGCTGCGGGTCATCAGTTTTACCCCAAGCGCATTTTCCAATTGGGCGATTTGGCGGGTAACAATAGATCTGGCGATACCTTGCTGCCGCGCGGCGGCCGAAAAACTACCCAATTCAGCGACACGAACAAAGAGCGACATTGATTTCAATTTGTCCATTGTTGCTTTTTCCGGAACAAGTATTTGCTAATTGTCGCCTATTCAAGTCCAAATAACAACGTTACAGTGTTTCCATGGACATCGTCGCTGAACAGTAGCAATCGAGGAATAAGCTGGATGATGCGGCCTTATTGAACGATTTCCCATATTAAACAGGTATAGAAAGACGATGGCATTTGTCGTTACCGAAAGTTGTATTGCATGTAAGTACACAGACTGTGTAAGCGTCTGTCCCATGGACTGTTTCTACGAAGGTCCCAATTTTCTCGTCATCGATCCGGATGAGTGTATCGACTGTTCCATTTGCGTCGGAGAATGCCCCGTGAATGCGATTGTTGAAGAAAGAGAAATTTCGCCTGATCAGGCCCACTTTGTGCAGATCAATCGCGATCTTTCACACGATCCACGCTGGAAGCGGATATCCCGCAGCAAGGCCCCTCTGCCCGAACACGAGGCTTGGGCGAAAGTAAAAGATAAATTGCATTTGATGGAACAGGTCTAGAACGTGGACTCGCTCAAGCGGGGTCATAAACCCGGCCGGCATTAAACCGCAAGTGCGTTTGTTGGCCTACGAAAGGAAAATAGTATGCAAAACATAGAAACCGATGTTGTCTCCCATCAGCCTGCCGAACTGCAGAGTCTTGGTCGACGCGACATGTTTCGCTTGGCGGGCGCCGGGCTTGCGACGGCAGCGCTATCTGCTTCGGGGATGGCACGTGCCCAAGTACCCGAAGAGGCAAACACTGAATCATTGATGATCGAACGTAAAGGGATCAACAAAGATATTGGCGTTTTCAATATCGATGTTCTTGAAGAGCAAGCCAAGCAGAAGTACGGCCACGGCACGTATGTGTTTGTGTCGCACGGCTCGGGCGAGCAGTGGACACTCGCCGAGAACCGACGCGCCTTCGGGGACTATGTCTTTACCCCGCATCGCATGCAAGGCATTGTGCGTGAAAAAATCGACACCTCGGTCACTTTGCTGGGCGAGAAGCTTGCCCATCCGATTATCGTCACGCCGTTCGGCAGTCATGGCCTGCATCATCCAGCCGGCGAGGTGGCAACTGCCCAGGGCGCGGCCAAATCAGGCGCTTTGCTTACGGTTTCAAGCGCCTCCACGCGCAGCATGGAAGACATTGCCAAGGCCTCTACCGGCTCCAAGTGGTTTCAGATGTACCTGAACGTCGACGAAGGGCAATCTAAAGAGGTGCTGCAGCGGGCTCGCGACGCAGGATTCAAAGCCATCGTCTTTACCATTGATGCGATTGGCCAAGGTTCATCCGATGAGTACATGCGCTTGGGCAATCCACGGCCATGGCTGCCGTACGGCAATTTCACGACGGGTAGCGCCAATGCGTTCAAGACGAATTTGACGTGGAACGACGTCGAGTTCATAGGGAAGATCACAGGCCTGCCGGTGATCGTCAAAGGCGTTACGCGCCCGGAGGATGCTGTGGCCGCCGTCAAGGCGGGCGCCGCAGCGATACAGGTCTCCAATCATGGTGGGCGCGCGCTTGATGGCACGCCTGCCGCCATTACCGTGCTGCCCGAAATTGCCCAGGCCTTGCAAGGCGATGTGCCCATCATCATGGATAGCGGTATTCGTCGCGGCACCGATATCGTGAAAGCACTGGCGCTTGGCGCCGATGCGGTCGCTATTGGCCGTCCGTTGATGTACGGCTTGACGGTCGGTGGTGCCGGTGGCGTCAACAGCGTGATTAGTTTCATGCAACGTGAACTGGTCAATACTGTGCTGCATAGTGGTGTTGACAGTATCTCCAAGCTTGACGGCAGCCACGTGCGCAGCGTGCGCCGGGCGTAGTGTAGAAAGGCAGAAGGCTGAACTGTTTTTAGACAGATCAGCCTTCTGTTAAGCTGCGGCGCTCGCATGTTCACGTAAGGTACGGAGTAAGTTTCAATGGAAATCAAACTTAAGGCTGAAGTAGAAGAACAGTTAATCGGCTCGATACGCCGTTACTGGAAACAAGAAGAAGACGAAGATCTGGGCGAGCTTCGGGCGAGGATGTTTTTGAAGTTCATCGTGCAAGAAGTGGGCCCCGGCATTTATAACCAGGCGATACAGGATGCGCAGGGATACATGCAGGAAAAAGCTTCGGAAATGGAAATATCCTGCTATGCCGAGGAGTTCACTTACTGGTCCAGCCGAAAAAAGAGCGCGCGTAGTTAAGTTAATTGCACATCGGCTTGTTAGCCTGTGTATAGAAGAAGCGCATCATTTCCTGGCTCGCATCCGGACCCTTGGCATCGGTATAACTGCCGTAGGTGCTTCCACCGGACCAGGCATGGGCGGCACCATGGATTAGCCAGTGTTCGGCTACCACTTCCCCTTCGGTATTTTGGTGCATGGTTTGCGTGTAAGCATGCCCATTTGGCATTTTTCCGCGCCGCACACTAGGCTTCGGCTTGCGTGCCATCATTGCTTCGCCGTTGCGCGGATGGACCGTGGTGTCCTTATCCCCATGAAATACGATAATGGGAATTGAGTTCAGCTGTGCAGAGGCGCCTGTGGACGATCTGTTGTGGGGCGCGGCACCACTTTTCATTGCCGCCAAGGCCGATGGCAAGTCGTGTGCCGAAGCATAAGGCAGGCCCGAATGGACACCCACCGCGGCATATAAATCGGGATAAAGCGTACCCATAATAAGGGCCATTGCGCCGCCCGCCGACAAGCCCGCTATATAAACGCGGTTGGCATCCACATTTTGGGTGCTGATAATTTGGCGAGTGATGCCGGCAATGATCGATGGTTCGCCTTGGTCGCGCTGTTGATCAATGGCCTTGAACCAGTTCCAGCATCGAGCGCTGTTGGCTGCTTGGGTTTGGGCCGGATAGGCGACGAAGCATTGCTTCTCTTCGGCGATTGCATTCATCCGTGTGCCAGCGGCAAAGTCGTCCGGGTTTTGGGTGCAGCCATGCAACATGACTATTAACGGCAAAGGCTGACCGGTATAACTGCTTGGAATATATAGCTTATAGCTTCGGCTGCCCGCTGCATTGGTATAGGAGCCTGAGATAAATTTGCCTGCAGTGCTGTCGATAGGCGGTGTGTCGAACGAGGGGGTGATATCGCGCATCGGACACAAGTTGGCAGCAGTCCAGTCGGGGTACTGCATGGGGCGCCTGGAACTGTCGGCCGTTTGTAAAGCCTGTTGAATGGCCGCAGTGGCTGCCGCCGGCCCGCCAGACATCAGTCTTTTGGTTGCTTCACGCAGTTTCTCGTACATCTTTTCATTGGGTTTCACCGAGGCTGTCCTTTTAATGAATACGTCCGGCCAGGGCGGCCTTGACGTCCGAACTCGCACGCAGTGCGCCCAAGACCGTTATAGAGTCAATCGTTGCCAACGCCAGCTCTGGCGTGACGTCGGCGCCAATACTGGCCAAACCCAGTATCTGAATTTGCAGGCGCTGACCTGCCGCTTGTACGGCTTCCAGATCTGCGCGGGAATAATGCTGCAGGCCCAATACCAGGCTTTTACGTGCCACCGTCTGTTTGACGGCCTCGGCATGCGTGCTTAACTGATTGCGAATGGCTGTGCGGATCAAATCAGTCCGGTTGGAATAAAAGCCTTCCTGCACCAGCAGATCAATTTGCCCGAGATCAATCAATCCCAGATTGATAGTGACTTTTTCGGTTTCGTTAAGCTTTGGGCGAAGTTCATGCACGCTCATGTTGCGTTCCTTTGGCATCCATATGCCATCTATATACCATCCATATGGAGTGTATTATGAGCTTTTCAAGATGGTGATCAAGTAAGGAAACGCAACGGTGGGCAGTGGGATAGCGTGCGATGCTTGGCGAGCGCGCACAGGTTTTGCCCGCCAGGCTTTTTTAGGCCTGGCAGGCAAAACATCGGCTAGTCAAGAAACGCGTCTTGGAATTACGCGGCAACCGCTGAGTGAAGGAGTTCTTCTTTGCGCTCAGTCACTGATGTCAACAGCTCGCGTAAATCTACCTTTTTTCCAATCACTTTGGGGAAAAGCTCGTCTTCTTCTTCTTTGACGTGATGGGCCACATATTCGCTCAGCACTGTGACTTTGGCTTCGTACAAATTGTCGTCCTCGATGCTCGTGGCCTGGATTTGAGCAATAAGTTCTTTTGCAGTGCCATGCTCGACCAGCGCTTCGTTAAGCAGATCACCGAAAGCATCAGGATTCTGGGCTCGCAGGAATGGATAAAACAATTCCTCTTCAATAGTGGCGTGAACGGTAAGCTTCATACAGGCTTCTCGCGCAATGTCTTCTTTGGCTGCCTGGCTCTTTTCCGCTGCGAATTCCTTGAATAGTTTCTTTACTTCCTTGTGGTCGTCAAGCAAAAGGCTGAGGACATCTTTTTGGGCAACAGGTATTTGGGATTTGTTCATGCTTGGCTCTCTTGGTGGATAGCTGGGGAATCCAGCTTGCAACGGGGAATTAGCAATCATCGTGCCCAGTCGTGCAGGCTAATGGAAATCGCGGCTCGTGGTTTCCAGATTCCCCAGCAGAGGGGTTAAATCGACTAGCCGGCCCACGATAAGGTGTTGCACGCCGCCTTGAGATTGCCATGTACCGTATGCACCAAGCAGCCTTGAGGTCAGTAGTTCGCGTCGTTGACGTTCGATGATTTTTGGCCAGACAACCAAGTTGATTTGGCCTTCCTCGTCTTCTAAGGTCACGAAAACCACGCCTTTTGAGGTTCCCGGCCGCTGACGCCCTGTGACGATGCCGCAAGCTCGTACCAGGCGACGGTCGGGCTGTTCTCGCAAGTACGCCGAAGATGAGAAGCGCATTGTTGTCAGTTTGTCACGCAAGAGCGATAAGGGGTGTCGCCCGAGCGTCAGGCCTAGCGTGCGGTAGTCAGCCACGAGCGCCTGGCCTTCGCTGAGCAAGGGCAATTCTGGTGTGGACTGTTCATGGATATGCGCTTCTTTCAGCAACCCGCGTTCTGGCGTGCTGACTACCGATTCCCACAGCGCCGCCCGGCGATGGCCGGCAAGCGCGCGCAATGCATCGCCAGCAGCCAGGCTGTTCAGGTCGTGCCGATTCAAATTGGCGCGCCTGGCCATGTCCGCAACAGACTCAAAAGGCCGTGCCGCGCGCGCTTCTTCAATGCGCCAGGCGCTTTCTTGTTGCATGCCGCTTAGTTGGTTCAGCCCTAAGCGTACCGCTGGGCGCTTGGCGCCGGTAAACTCCAGTCGCGCCTCCCAATGGCTGATCGTTGCGTCGGCGGCAAGGACGGCGACCCCATGACGTCTGGCGTCCTGCACCAATATCGATGGCGAATAAAAGCCCATAGGCTGGCTATTCAATAAGGCCATCAGGAATGCTTCGGGTTCGTGGCGTTTCAGCCAGCAACTTGCATACGCGAGCAGGGCAAAGCTTGCGGCATGGCTTTCTGGAAAGCCGTATTCACCGAAGCCCTGGATTTG
>NZ_JBEBUX010000184.1:0-6089 GCF_040393045.1 Pollutimonas bauzanensis
TTGCCGTGGGGAATCCGGCACGGATAATCCGAACCGCAAATCCCGTCGACGACAATGCAGGTTAGCGTTGACCGTCCTGCCGGGTATTTTGATTTTTTTGGTTCAAGGCGGCAATAAGTCCGTCGATTCCGTTTTGCCGGATTTGCTGTGAGAACTGATTCCTGTAGTTTTGAATCAGCCAAATGCCTTCCACATTCAGGTCGTAGATTTTCCAGCCTTCGGGTGTTTTCTCCAAACGATAATCGACACCGATTTCCGGCCCGTTGCGTTGGGAGAACGTGGTACGTACTACGACATCCGCAGCATTCGGGTCTCCGCGGAATGGCAATACGTTTAACGCCGCAATTTTATCGACATCGGATAGCGCTCCGCCGTAGGTCCGGATTAAGGTCCCCCTGAATGCATCAACCAAGTCGTTGCGTTGCTGCTCAGTGGCTGTGCGCCATCCTTGGGCTGCTGCCAGACGGGTGGTTTTTCTGAAATTCACGTAAGGCAGCAGGTATTGGTCGACCAGCTCGTTGATGCGGCGCGTGTCGCCTTGTTTGGCCGCCGCATCGCCTCTGACGGCATTTAATGCGTTATTGCCGACGGTTTGAACGAATTCGTTGGGAGGGGCGTTTGGATCAACAGGATCTTGGGCGTGCGCCGTCGCCCAACCGCCCATAATGACCAAAGCGAACACAGCCAGACTGCCGGTCAGGATGCGCCGGGCTTTGGCCACGATAATAGGTAAGGAGGGCTGAGAAACGATGCACGAGTTCATGGCTTTCGGCTATTGCTTGATGACGCCGCAGGCAGTTCGAGCACCGCCGCCGCCCAGCGCTTGAGGATGGTCTGAATGATTGTCGCCACCCTTATGTACCATCAGCGCGCGGTTTGCGACCTGGGATAGTTTTTGCAAGCGAGGCGCCAGGACAGGATTGCTGGCATTGCCTTGCGCATCTACATACAGGGCAGGCAAGTCGCCCAAGTGGCCGTCGCCCCATGGAAACCCATGTTTTCCGGTGCTTTCGGGGTCAAGGTGCCCGCCGGCGGCTCCTGCTGGTGTGATCTTGCCATCTTTATCAGACGTCTCGCAGCTTGGGTTTTGGTGAACATGAAAGCCATGGATGCCAGGCGCCAAGCCTTTAAGTGTCGGCGTAAACACCAGCCCATATTTGGATTCTGAGATAGCCACCGTGCCAAGCGCTGCGGCTACGCCATCTTTATTTACCTCGTGTACTTGCACAAGGATGTCCGAATGCGCAACAGTTGCCAGGCAAAGGCCGGCAGATAGGGCAAGGGTATGTAAGACAGTTTTCATTAGAGCTCCTGTAGCACTGCGTGCGTCAGTGTATTTCATTCTATTCCCTAGTCTTCACCTAAGTCGATGCCATCGTCATCCAGTGGGCTGGCCTTGGGTTGGCCGCTTTTCTGTTGAGTTGGCCGTTTGAGTCCAAGTTCGGGTAGTAAATCCTTTTCTTCGCCGGTGACACCCTGTTCTTTACGCGAAGGCTTGTTTTTTCCTGCAAGTGAGATATGGGTTTCGCCTGGGCGGATTTTGGCTTGCATCATGGTCACTCCTTGATTGATTACACACCTGGAGCAACGAGCAAGTTTCGTGCCCTTGCAATCCGTTTGCTCAAGTACGCGGTCAAATGGCGAGCAGGCACGGTGCTTGCTAGGGCTCTGGCGCCACTACGGTGACTATCGTGAGTCTTCGGAGACGGGGCATAAACACTAGCTAATAGGGGAAGAATTATGCTGAGTAATGAGAATGATCCGGCATTGCCGATGGGTATAGGCGCGAACGCAGCGGTTGGGTACAGTTCCAGCGGCGTTTCTTGGGGAGCCATTTTGGCGGGTGCTGCTGCGGCGGCCGCGCTTTCGTTGATCTTGGTCGTCTTGGGATTTGGGCTGGGGTTTTCAGCAGTCTCCCCTTGGCCTTCCAGCGGCGCGGAGGCGTCAACCGTGGGTATTTCAGCAGCAATATGGTTGGCGCTAACCCAGATTGCGGCGGCAGGTGTAGGCGGGTATTTGGCGGGACGCTTACGGGTCAAATGGACTGACGTGCATACCGACGAGGTTTATTTTCGGGACACAGCTCACGGCTTGTTAAGTTGGGCGGTCGCCACCATAGCCACTGCCGCTCTGTTGGGCTCTGTTGTGACGGGGATAGTCAGTACTGGCGCTCAAGCGGCCGGCAATATTGCGTCTTCGACTTTGTCCGTTGTACAGAGTGCAGCAAGCAGCGCCAGCAAGGGCGGCGATAATAACTCACTCTCGTATTTTGTCGACTCATTATTCCGGTCGGATCAGCCCGTCACTGGCGATCAAGGCGGATCCCGGGCGCAGAGCGAAGCGGCTACCGTTCTAATGCACAGCATAAGCACCGGTACGCTTGATGCCCAGGACAAGACCTATCTTGCGAAACTGGTTGCTCAACATACCGGGTTGAGTCAGGCTGACGCGGAAAAGCGTGTGGATGATTTATATGCCCAGGCGCAGCAGGCTATAGAGCAGGCCAAGACCAAAGCAAAAGAAGCGGCGGATGCTGCGCGTAAAGCGGGTGCCGGCGCTGCACTATGGACATTTGTCGCTCTTTTATGCGGTGCCTTCTTTGCAAGCCTTGCAGCGATATGGGGTGGCAGGCGGCGTGATATGGCTGTCATCGATACTGCTACGTATTAACACCGTTTAATTGTCATTTAGGAAAGGAATTTAACAATGCGATCAATCTTGCTTTTCTTGCTCGGTGTGCCTATTCCCATCATCATTCTTTTGGCGTTGTTCTGGCATTAAGCTTGGCGTTACCCGGACGTTTATTTTGCGCTTGGTGTTTCATGGCAGCGAGATGCGTCCGGGCGTCGTTTACATGATTTCGCTGTAGGGTTCGAAACGTCCGGTCTTGGGGTCGCGGATAAAAAGCACGCCGGTACCGACGCCAAAATAAGCGCCATGCAATGTGAGCGTTCCTGCTGCAACCGCGTCGCGAACGGCGGGAAAGGTCATCAGGTTATCAAGGCTGTAGTCGACGACACCCCACTCGAGTTGCCTGATCCAGCTTTCACGATCTTCAGTTGGCGGGCCGACGCGCTCGGCAACTGGTGCGATTTGCGACATCCATTTGCCGATGAAATCACGTTTTGTTAAAGGCGCGGCATGGCTTGCAAAGGCCGCCACCCCACCACAACTTGCGTGACCCAGCACGACGATATGCTTGACCTGGAGTGCGTTGACGCCAAACTCGATCGCAGCGCTTGTGCCGTGAAATGAGGTCTCGGTGTCGGCCTCGCAAGGGGGGACAAGGTTGGCAATATTGCGGATTACAAATATTTCGCCAGGGTCCGCATCGAAGATCGTTTCTGGTGCAACGCGCGAATCGCCGCAGCCAATGACCATGATCTCTGGATGTTGGCCAGTTCTGGCGAGTTCTTCGTAACGTTCTCGTTCGCGGGAAAGGCGACCGTTTAAAAATGACTGATAGCCGGAAGTGAGCCTTGAGGGAAACACTTGGAGTTCCTTTTGTTATTTGAAGCCTAGGGATTTTACTCCTTGGGCACGCTATATGCTTGAGGGGCTAGCGGTTAATACTTATAGACATCGGCACGTTGTGCCATTATTCAGGAGTTCTGCTATGGCGACATTTACTGACAAAGCCAACGAGGCCATTGATAAAGGGGCAGATGTGGCGGATACGGCAATAATCGGGGCGGCGGAAGCGGCCTCCAATGCAACAGCAAAGGCTAAGCACCTGGCACACGATGCCGTGGACAGTGGCCGCGATACCCTCGAGGGTGCCCTGATATGCGCAAAGGACATGGTTCGCGCCAATCCACTTATGGCGATTGCTACCGTTGCCGCTGTCGCCTATCTGTGGGGGCGTATTAACCGCTAGTGAAAGCTTTGTACCTGAAGTGATGCTGGCATTTTCAGGAGAGATCGCCGATACTGAAAGGCCAGTCTCATAAGGGTCCATAGTGCGCAAAGTAGTTTCGTTCGGGATATTTTCGGTGGTGGTGGCTGCGGCGTTTTCGGCGTCGGCTCAGGACTACGATCGCTATGGACACGCCCTGATATCGGATGCAGAAGGCTGGGTCTATGTCGACCGAAATCAGCGCCCGCTGATAAGGCCCTATATCTTCGATAACGGTCCGGACTATTTTGAAGAAGGCTTGGCGCGGTTTGTTAAAGACGGCAAAATGGGCTTTCACGACAAGGCGTTGAACATCGTTATTCCCGCGCGATATGATTTCGTGTTTCCGTTTCAAGACGGTGCGGCGAAGGCCGGCACAAATTGCAGAAGAGAGCGCGCAAGCGAGCATACATCCGTGTACTGCGAAAAATGGGAAAGCCTGAGCAAGCCGGAACAATAAGCGGCTGCAGGTATGGCGCCGCGATTATCAAATAGGAATTTCAGTCTTGATCGAGTTAAACACGGCGCATCGAATTTCCAGTCTTCAAGCTCTCGAGGCGCTTTATGGAACACCCGCAACAGCTTCCATCAAGAAGGAAGTCACTTACATTCATCCGTATTACCGAAAGTTGGTAGAGGCAGCGTCTTTTGCCGTCCTGGCCACTAATGGGCCCGACGGGCTCGATGCTTCCCCAAGAGGCGATCCTGCAGGCTTTATCCGTGTTCATGATGAAAAAACCTTGCTGCTGCCGGATCGTCGGGGCAATAACAGAATAGATAGCCTGCGAAACATTATTTACGATCCGCGAGTTGCCATTTTGTTTTTGATTCCAGGTGTCGGCGAGACATTGCGAATAAACGGCCGGGCCACCATTACTACCGATCCGGCATGGCTGGAGCAATTTCCGATGGGTGGCAAGTTTCCTTCGTCGGTGCTTGTTATTGATGTGGATAAGGTGTTTTTCCAATGTTCGCGGGCCATTCTCCGGTCACGGCTATGGGATCCAGCCTTTCACGTAGGGCGTGCTTCATTGCCAAGCGCAGGCGCAATCCTGGAAGCACTGAGCAACGCGGAAATCGATGGCCAGAAATATGACGCCGAGCTACCCGCGCGCGTGGAAAAAACCCTGTACTAACTGAGGACGGCAGGACATTTTTGCGCGTCGCCTACAATTGGACGATACCCCGGTCGAGCACCGGCCCGTAGTATCCCCATTTGAGCAGAATGACCAGTAGAAAGAAGCCAGTTACCCGCAGAAGAAATTCAAATTCAAAATCGAAAACAAGTCGTCCATCCACCGGTCGCTTCAAGCGCTTTCTGCAGGCATTCAGCGCTTCCGCCATCACTGCTTTCAGCGTTGCCAGTTTCCTTCTTAACCCGCAATGGGCCGAAGAGGTTTCGTTTGACCAGGTCTTATCGCAGTTCGGTCTCCCTGCTCAAGAGTCTTCGGTCGCGCGGGCCGTGGTGGCCCCGGGTGATTTGGTCCAAACCCGCTTCGCCGGATGCCGACAGTTTTTCCCGGGAGGGCAGCCGCCGGTCGTGCCCGGAGCCCAAGCTTTGCGTGAGCTGTGCTTTTCATCGTTCGCCATCTTGTACAGCGGTCAAACGAAAACGCCGGTATTCGTTGCCCAGCGGCTGAATCGCCGGGCGCTTGTGCAGGGCCAAGGCATTCCGAGGACGGACAAATTCTATGCGGAAGCTCGGGTGCCGCGTGCCGAACGAGCTGAACTTCCAGACTATCGCGGTTCAGGGTATTCGCGCGGACATATGGCGCCGGCGGGAGACATGCATAGTCCCGAAGCAATGGCGCAAAGCTTTTCCCTGGCTAATATGGTTCCGCAGAATCAGACCCACAACGCGGGAGCGTGGAGCCGCATTGAGCAGGATACGCGCAAGTACGTAATGCGGGCCTCTGGCGATGTCTATGTATTTACAGGTCCGGTTTACAGTGCCCGGCCACAGGCGATTGGGGCAGGGCGGGTTGCCGTTCCGAGCCATTTGTACAAAGTGGTGTACGACCCGATGACTGGAAGGTCTTGGGTACATTGGCAGGAGAACAGCGCCAATACCAAAGCCGGCGCGCCGATCACGTACGATGAGTTCGTGCGGCGCACCGGGTTTCAATTATTGCCGCGGCGCCCAATCAAGACCACCAATGCAAGCATGCAGAAACCAAAGCCGGCGTAAAAGGTG
>NZ_JBEBUX010000185.1:0-5935 GCF_040393045.1 Pollutimonas bauzanensis
GCTTCCATCGATGTGTGCATTTCGTCGCCGGTGCGGTCCAGGAAGCCGGTATTGATGAATGCGACGCGCTCGCGAGCCTGAGCAATACATGCCTTCAGGTTGGTGCTGGTGCGCCGCTCTTCATCCATGATGCCCATCTTGATGGTGTTGGGCGCCAGTCCAAGCAGGGCTTCGGTGCGCGAAAAAAGTTCGTTGGCAAAGGCGACTTCCGCCGGGCCGTGCATCTTGGGTTTGACGATATAAATCGAGCCGCTGCGCGAGTTGCCGCCTTTCTGCAAATCGTGCATGGCGATCATCGACGTAAATACAGCGTCGAGTATGCCTTCGGGTACTTCCTGGCCTTGTGCGTCGAGTATGGCCGGATTGGTCATGAGATGGCCGACGTTACGGATGAACATCAGCGAGCGGCCATGCAGCTTGCGTGTTTCGCCATTGACATCGGTATAGCTGCGGTCGGGATTCAGGACACGGGTGAAGGTTTTGCCGCCTTTCTCGACCTGTTCGGCCAGCGTGCCGTTCATCAGGCCCAGCCAGTTGCGGTAAGCCACTACCTTGTCTTCTGCATCGACGGCCGCAATGGAGTCTTCGCAATCCATAATGGTGGTGAGGGCCGATTCCAGCAGCACGTCTTTGATACCCGCCGAGTCTTGCTTGCCGATAGGATGGGCTTTGTCGATCTGGACTTCAAAATACAGGCCGTTGTGCTTGAAAACCAGCGCTTCGGGTGCTGCCGCGTCGCCGCGGTGACCTTGGAACAAGTCAGCTTGCGCAAGCGTTGTGTTTTGCCCATTGCCAAGGGTGACTTGCAACTTGCCGTCCTTGACTGCGTAGGCGGTGGCGTCGGTATGCGAGCCTTGCGCCAGCGGGATGCTGTCGTCCAGGAACTTGCGGGCAAAGGCAATGACTTTGGTGCCGCGCGCAGGGTTGTAGCCACCCGCGCGTGTCGCCCCGTCGTCTTCGGAAATGGCGTCGGTACCGTACAGGGCGTCGTATAGGCTGCCCCATCGCGCATTGGCTGCGTTAAGCGCATAACGGGCGTTGGTGATGGGCACGACCAGCTGCGGCCCTGCCTGCTGTGTGATCTCGGTATCGATCTTTGAGGTTTCAATTTGCACGTTGGCCGGCGCTTCTTGCAGGTAGCCGATTTCGCGCAGGAAGTCTTGGTAGGCAGCCGCATTCTTGATGGGGCCTGGATTTTGTTGATACCATTTGTCGAGCTCGGCCTGCAGTCGATCGCGTTCGGCCAAGAGTGCCCGATTCTTGGGCGCCAGATCGTGGACGAGTTTATCGAGACCTGACCAGAATGCATCGGAAGCGACGCCGGTGCCGGGCAAGGCTTCGCGCTCGACAAATTGGTGAAGTTCGGTAGCAACCTGAAGCTGCTTGCATGCGGTTCTGGCGGTCATGTTGGATCCTTGTAGGGAATAGGGATGTATCGGGCGCGCAGCCACCTGCCCAGAAACTGGCGCCATATCGAAGATAGGCGGCGTAGGCTGGAACGAGTAGACTATTGTTAGGGCGCGCACCTATTATGGACTGTCGCGTTCCAGGACTCAACACCACTCAAAGTTCAAGGACTTGATACTTAAAGTACCTAATGGGGAAAGAATACCACCCAATTTAGCACTTTAAGTGCCTGTGATGCCAAGGGAAAGATCATGAAAAACCAAGTGAAATTGATCGGTGCGCCATCTGCCCTGCTGCTGTTGGAAGGCTGGTCGGCAACTGAGGGCCGGGATGCCATCCACAAAACCTTTATTTTCAAGAATTTCAACGAGGCATTCGGGTTTATGTGTTGCGTAGCCATGCAGGCCGAAAAGCTGGATCACCATCCAGAATGGACAAACGTGTACAACAGAGTCAGCGTCACGTTGACGACCCACGACGCCAAGGGCGTTACAGAAAGGGACGTGGCCTTGGCCTTGTTCATGGATAAATTGGCATAATCATTCGGATACTCTATGCAACCGATATCGAAAGCTGTTGTAGATGACTTGGCGCCTAAAGGCGTATTGCGCGTTGCCATTAATTTCGGCAATCCTGTACTGGCGCAGCCACACCCGCAAACGGGGGCGCCCATGGGCGTGTCGGCGGATTTGGCCAAAGAATTGGCGCGGCAATTGGGCGTATCGCCGGAATTCATTACATACGATGGTGCTGGCAAGGTTGCCGCTGCGGCCGATACCGATGCCTGGGATATCGCCTTTATGGCAATCGATCCGGCGCGCGCCGAAACAGCCAAGTTTACCCAGCCCTATGTGATTATCGAAGGTACCTATATGGTGCGATCCGACTCGCCTTTGCGGGCTATCGACGATGTCGACACCAAGGATGTGCGCATCGCGGTAGGTAAGGGAGCGGCCTACGATCTTTTTCTCAGCCGTAGTTTGCAGCATGCGCAAATTGTGCGGGCCGATACGTCGGCGGCGGCAATAAATTTGTTTCTTGATCAGTCGCTGGATACGGTTGCAGGCGTCAGGCAGCCCTTGGTCGCCTTTGCCGCCGCGCACGACGGCCTGCGGGTTATCGATGGGCGTTTCACGGCAATTGAACAGGCCATGGCAACGCCCAAGGGGCGCACGGTGGGATGGGAGTTCCTGCAGTCATTTGTCGGCGACATGAAGCGCAGCGGCTTTGTGGCGCAAGCGCTCGAAAACAGCGGCCAGCGCGATGCCAGCGTAGCGCCCTGAGACGCTACGTTTTCACGGGCTTAGCCACGCTACCAAAACAGACACCGTCGCCAGGGACAGCACGGTCGAGATCAGAATGGCCCGTGATGTCGTAGCGGGTTCGCGTTCATACAGTTTGGCCAGCATGAACGGGCCGGTGCCTACTGGCAGGGCCGCCAGCAGTACGGCCGTTGCCGCCCAAAGCGGCGGCATATCGAAAACCCACCGTACAAGAACAAAGGTAATGAACGGGTGCAGCACAAGCTTTAAAGCAACGATGCGCCATACGGCGCCATGATGTTCCGCCGGCTCGCCCTGCGCCAGGAACAGACCTATGGTGACCAATGCGCAGGGGCTGGCTGCCGCCCCGAGCAGCGTGGTGAACTGCAACACAGCATAGGGTAGCGGCAACTGGATAGCAGCGACAGCCAGGCCCAATAGCGGCGCGGCGACTAGCGGATTTCGAAGCAGCGACCACACTACCTTGCGCGTGGTGGCTAGAATGTTGCGTGATCCCTGCAAATCGATTTCTATCAGGACGATGGAAAAGGCAAACAGCGCGCAGGCAGTCAGTAGGGTGGCAATAATGACGGCGGGCAGGCTTTCGGGGCCGAAAACCATCAGGCACAGCGGTATGCCCATGAAGCCGGCGTTCGAGTAAGACGACGCCAGCCCTTCGATGCTGGCGTCGGCCAGTCGTCCCCGGCGATGGCGATCCAGCATATAAGACACGCAAAATACCGCGGCAATGGCCAGGCTGCTGGCGGCAACGTAGCCCGGCTGATTGATTTGTTGCCAGGTAATTTGTGCCATAGCCTGGAACAGCAATGCCGGCAATGCCATCCACACGACGAACTTGTTCAGGCTGTCGACCGCGCCAGCCCCCAGTAGTCGTTTTCGCCCGCTGACATAGCCGACCAAGATCAGCGCAAAAAGCGGAAAGACGGCATTGATAATGACGCTCAAGGGGAGTCCTGGCAGGAGGTTCGAATAGTGGGGTATTAAAGCAAATAATTGGCGCACGTGTTAAGACGTCATCTACAGATGTCATACTCGCCATATAGTGCGATAGTGCGTTTCTAAATTGTTATTTTGTTTGGTGGCCAGCCATGTTTGATACTTCGAATACCGACACCCCCACTCTTTTGCCGCCGCTCCTCCCTTTTACGGGGTTTATGGATGCGCGCGCAGCAACAGAACGGCTGGTTGAAATCTACGCCAGGAATACCGCGTTCATACGAGATGGATTCGCGCAGTACGCGCAAGGGCGGTTCGTGCCTAAGCAGCGCATACGGGCCTATTACCCTGCCATACGCATCCGGGTCGATACTTACCAAGAGGTCGACAGCCGCCTGTCATATGGCCATGTGGTTGAGCCGGGCGTTTATATGACGACTGTCACTCAGCCGTCCCTGTATTTCGACTATCTCCTGGAACAACTGGGCCTCTTGATCAAAAATCACGGCGTCCCTGTCGAGATCGGCGAGTCCGACCTGCCCATTCCGTTGCACTTTTCGTTCTCGGATGGGCAATATGTAGAGGGCGTGTATTCGGAAAAATTGGGCGATTCATTGCGCGATCATTTCGATGTGCCCGACTTGGTGGTCACCGACGACGCCATCGTGAACGGCACATGGCATGGCAAGGCCGACGAGCCTTTACCGTTGGCCCCTTTTACTGCCCCGCGCGTGGATTATTCCCTGCATCGCTTGCAGCACTACACAGCCACGGCGCCACAGCACTTTCAGAATTTCGTGCTGTTTACCAATTATCAGTTTTACATCGACGAGTTTTGCCAATGGGCCAAAGAGACCCTGGCGTCGGGCGAGGGTGGCTATACCGCGCTGGTGGAACCGGGCAACATCATTACGGGCGCCGGTCCAGACGCCGAGCGCATCGGCCTGCCTTTGGGTCGTATGCCCCAAATGCCGTCATACCACCTCGTTCGCGACAAGCACATGGGCATTACGCTGATCAATATCGGTGTGGGGCCATCAAATGCCAAAACCATTACCGACCACGTTGCCGTGCTGCGTCCATCGGCATGGCTGATGCTGGGGCATTGTGCGGGCTTGCGCACCACGCAGCGTCTGGGTGACTACGTGCTGGCCCATGGTTATGTGCGCCAGGATCATGTGCTGGACGACGACCTGCCCAACTGGGTGCCGGTGCCGCCCCTGGCCGAAATCCAGGTGGCGCTGGAGGAAGCCGTGGCCGAGGTCGCCGGCTTGTCCGGATGGGAACTGAAAAAAATCATGCGCACGGGCACGGTAGCCACCATCGACAACCGCAACTGGGAACTGCGCGATCATCGCGAGCCAGTGCAGCGCTTATCGCAGTCGCGGGCGATTGCGTTGGACATGGAGTCGGCCACGATTGCCGCCAATGGCTTTCGTTTTCGCGTGCCTTATGGCACCTTGCTGTGCGTATCCGACAAGCCCTTGCATGGCGAATTGAAGCTGCCTGGCATGGCCAGCGACTTTTATCGGACCCAGGTTGGACAGCACCTGCATATAGGCATACGGGCGCTGGAAAAACTGCGCGATATGCCTCGCGAACGGTTGCATTCGCGTAAATTGCGCAGCTTTATTGAAACCGCATTCAAGTAAGAGGCGAAAGTGAAAAAGATCTATCTCGCTGGCTTCGACGTATTCCGTCCTGATGCTGTGCAATACGGCAGGCAGTTAAAGACGCTTTGCGAAAAGTATGGTTTTGAAGGCCTGTACCCGCTGGATAACGCGGCACCCAAGACCCTGACAACGCTGGAGCTGGCCCGCTGGATATACCACGCCAATATTGCGCTGATCGAGGAGGCGGATATCTTGATGGCCAATCTGAATGTATTCCGGGGCGCCGAGCCTGATTCGGGCACGGTATTTGAAGTGGGCTATGCCACGGCCTTGAAAAAACCGGTCTGGGTGTACACGGATCAAGCCCGTTCACTCGTGGAGCAGGTGGCGGTGCATAAAGCGCCGGGAACGCGAAGCTATGTAGATACGCAGGGTTATACGGTTGAGGATTTCGGTCTTAATCTGAATTTGATGATTGCGTGCAGTGCGCATGTGGTGGTGGGGTCGGCGGAGGATTGTCTGCAGGAAATAGGGCTGGGTTAGGTTTTATTGGCAGGTCGTCGCATTAGTATCTCTTCGTAAGTCGCGTGCCAGGTCCTTAGCGATTGTATTTTTTCTTGATCCGCGTGTCAGGTCCTGAGAGGAGGTGTTTTGCTCCTCGTGGCCCGATTCGGCGCTGTACGCGCCGAACCAGCG
>NZ_JBEBUX010000186.1:0-5870 GCF_040393045.1 Pollutimonas bauzanensis
CGCTACCAGTACAATTCACCCTCGGCAGCCGCGGCACAACTGCGCTGCCTGCAAAAAGTCCGGAAGCGGCCCACAACCTTGGGGCGCTATCCGTTGGTACGCTGCGCCTGCCTACGCGCCCACAGCGAGCCTTGAACCGATACGACCCATACCCGGTATTGTCGAGTCGTTCCGACGAATGCTTCATTGTTACGGTATAAAACTCAACGAAAGGTATTTCATGTTCAAGCGACTCAAAGTGCTTACAGGCCTTATGGCCTGCGCCCTTGTCAGCGCGGCTGGCCTAGCCCACGCCGCCTATCCCGAACGGCCCATCAATCTGGTCGTACCGTTTCCACCAGGCCAGGCCACTGATATTTTTGCCCGCATGGTGGCAGAAGCACTGGCCAAAGATGTCGGGCAAGCTGTCATTGTTGAAAACAAGGCGGGTGCGG
Organism: Pollutimonas bauzanensis; assembly: GCF_040393045.1. GTDB lineage: Bacteria > Pseudomonadota > Gammaproteobacteria > Burkholderiales > Burkholderiaceae_B > Pollutimonas > Pollutimonas bauzanensis_A. The sequence goes on from NZ_JBEBUX010000186.1 coordinate 435, forward strand.
GAAGCAATATCGGTATGCAGTATGTCGCCCGGGCCAAGGCAGATGGCTATACCCTTGCAGTGGGTGGCAGCGCCGGCGCCGTCAACCAGACGCTGTACAGCAATCCCGGTTATTCGTTGAAGGACGACTTTATCCCGGTGGGCGGGATATTTACCGTGCCGCTGATTTTCCTGGCCAATCCAAAGAGCGGCATCAATTCCCTTTCTGACCTTATCGAGCAGGCCAAGGCCAAGCCCGACGACCTTGCGTATGCGAGTGCCGGTATTGGCGGAACGCAACATCTGTCCGCAGAAATGCTCAAAGCCGACGCCGGTATTGAGTTGCGCCACATACCTTACAAAGGCAGCGGCCCAGCCCAGGCGGACTTCTTGGGCAACCATGTGCCGCTGATGGTCGACTCAGTCACGGCTGCCCTGCCCCATGTGAAATCCAAAAGTGCCGTAGCTTTGGCTGTAACCACACGCGAACGTGTCCCGCAATTGCCGGACGTACCTACCGTGGCCGAATCGGGCTATCCGGATTTTGAAGCCGTTGGCTGGGCAATGATCTTCGCCCCGGCCGGCACGCCTGACGATGTGGTCAAGTATCTGAACCAAAGAATCAACGCAATCCTTGAATCACCCGAGATGGCGAAGGCGCTCGGTGAGCGTGGGGGCCAGCCACTCGTATACTCGCCAGAAAACGGACAGCGTTTCGTCGCCGACGAGGTCGTGAAGTGGGGCAAGGCAGTGAAGCGTTCCGGCGCCGCTATCGACTAAGCGACGTTCGATAGCGATTCCTAAAGCCCCAGCGCGAGGCCGTCCTTTCGGTGATCCGAGGCGGCCAGGTATCCACCTTGCTCCAGACGCATAGCCATTTGGGCGCTGCCGAATTCCAGGTTAAAACGCGGGGCAACCGTCACAGGATGCCCGTAACTACGCAGTTGCTCTATGACCTCTGGCGCGGTGTTCCATTCAACGGCCACGCCGACGTTATCATCCTGAATACGCCAGCGCGGAGCATCGGCAGCAGCCTGCGGATTCTGACCAAAATCAGCCAGCCGGCTGACCATTTGCACATGCCCCTGTGCCTGCATGGAACCGCCCATGAGACCAAAGCTCATGTGCGGCGCCCCGTTCTTCATCAGAAAACCAGGAATAATCGTATGAAACGGCCGTTTTCCGGGCGCGACCACATTCGCATGGCCAGGACGTGTACTGAATCCCCAGCCGCGATTTTGCAGTGCAATACCCGTCCCGGGCACGACCACGCCAGAGCCGAATCCCTTGAAGTTGGACTGGATCAGTGAAATCATGGTGCCGTCCTTGTCGGCCGCCGTCATATAGACGGTACCGCCAACATGCGGCGAACCGTGCCGCGGCGCACTGCAACGCTGCGGGTCGATCAAGCGTGCACGCTCGGCCAAATAACCTGGATCGAGCAGCTGGGCGCTAGATACGTTCATATGCCTGCTGTCTCCAACATACTCATACATATCGGCAAAGGCGAGCTTCATCGCTTCGATTTGCAGGTGCAGACACCGTGCGCTGTCACACTCCTGGCCCGCGATGTCGAAGTTATTCAGAATACCCAGCGCCATCAGTGCCCCTATTCCTTGTCCATTCGGGCCGATTTCCATCAGTTCGAAGTCACGATAGCGCATCCCAATCGGGTCTACCCAGTCGGCGGTATGGTTAGCCAGGTCTGCTTCGGTAAAGTAACCGCCGGTATTACGCGCATGGGCAACAATCGCTTGCGCCAACGCGCCTCTGTAAAAAGATTCTCCCTTACTAGACGCGATTGCCTCCAACGTTTCCGCCTGTCCTGGACACCGAAAGCGCTCGCCCGGCAAAGGTGCGTGCCCGTTGGGCGCAAATGTCTCTGCAAATCCCGGCTGGCTGCTAAGCTTTGCCACTTGCTTTTGCCATTGGCGATGCACGGTAGGCGAGACCAGGAAGCCGTCACGCGCGTATCGTATTGCAGGTTCGAAAAGGTCTTCGAAAGGCAAAGAGCCAAACCGCTCCCACAATGCCCGCCAGCCCGACACTGCGCCGGGAACAGTCACACTACCCCAGCCGATCTCATCCATTGCAGCTTTGCCGGCGAACTGCGCTGTTTCCCACGCAGCAGGCGCCCGCCCGGATGCGTTCAAGCCTTGAAGCTTGCCGTCTTTCCATACGATGGCAAACAAATCGCCACCGATGCCGTTCATGCACGGCTCCACAACCGTAAGTGTGATGGCCGTCGCCAACGCGGCATCTACAGCGTTGCCACCACGTGCGAGCATCAGCAAGCCAGCGCTGGCTGCCAGCGGTTGCGATGTGCTGACTACGTTATCGGCAAGCAGCGGCATGCGTTGAGATGGGTAAGGCAACTGCCAAAATGGCATTTCAGGTATGGGCACGGCGAACCTCAATGACTGTGAAACTGAAACTCCCAGGCCAGGGCTTGGCCGGGCTTGCGGTTGTGCTTCAGGACGACTTAACGGAAATACCAAGCTCTTTCATTCGTTTAAGCCAGAACGTTTGTTGATCCAAGATGAACGGATGCAATGCGCTGTTTTTAAGATCGGACACCTGGAATCCATGCATCGAGATGGCCTGCTTGAATTTCGGATCCTTCTTGGCGGCTTCCAGCACCTTAGCGAGCACCGCAATATGCTCTGGCGGCGTGCCACGAGGCGCCATCAGAGCAAACAGATTGGCGACCTCCAGGCCGTGTACGCCCAGCTCCGTCATGGTCGGCACATCGGGCAATACCTCAAGACGCTTGTCCGATGCAACACCGAGCACAGTGACATTGTCATTACGGATATGCGGCAACGAGCTGGTTACGCTGTCGAACATGAAGGTCGATGTACCGGAGATCACTTCAGGAATCGCCTGGCTGCTGCCCTTGTAGGGAATCTGCAAGGCATCAACCCCTGCCTGTTCCTTGAAGATTTCGCCTTCGAGATTAGAGAGAGTGCCAGCGCCCATTGAGGCATAGTTGTATTTCCCCGGGTTCTTTTTCAGGTAGGCCACCAACTCGTCCAACGACTTGAGTCCAACCGTGGTAGGCGTCACAAGAATATGCGGCGCACTGGCAATCGCTCCGACCGCAGCGAAATCACTATCAAGCGCAACACTCTGCTTGCCGTTAAACGCCTCATAGATCGAATTCGACATAATCGACGAAATATACAATGTATAGCCGTCAGGTTTTGCCTGTGCAGCTGACTGCATCCCTATCATTCCTCCCGCACCCGGGCGGTTCAGCACAACCACTGATTGTCCCAGTCCGGCAGTCATACGCTGGCCCAGCTCTCTGGCCAGCACATCGGTGGCGCCTCCAGGTGGGAACGACAGAACGATCTGGATGGGTCGAGCCGGAAACTCGGCTGCCTGCACCGCACTTGCGAGCGCCAATATACCTGCCGCCCCTACCGCTTTCGTGAGCGCTTGCCGCATGAAACCGCGGACAACGGGTGGCAGGCCTGGCAGTTGAAATGGTGAGTAAGAAAAAGTCATGTTTCCTCCATGATAGGAACCGGCTAGTCTGAGGCTAGTCTATGATTTGAATTTTTAGCAGTCAACATCAATAATTAGCACCACGATTTCCTTTTTTGGAATCCACTTAATGTTAAGTACCGCACACCGCTATTTCCTGGAAGTTGCTGCGACCGGCAGCATCAAACGCGCAGCAGCGCGTCTGCACATAGCATCTTCCGCGCTTAGTCGACAGATCAGTCGGCTAGAGGAAACCACGGAGGCACGTCTGTTCGAACGGCGACGGGAAGGCATGGTGCTAACCCAGGCGGGCGAACTGCTCGCAGATCACGTACGACGCGTCGCCATGGATTCCGACGGTGTCTTGCGTCATATCCGCAACCTTCAACATGTCGCGCACAGCACCATCCGCATAGGCACCAACGAAGGCGTGGCGCACAACCTGCTGCCCGACGTCCTTGCGCAATACCGCCAGCAATATCCCGAGGTGACCTTTCAGGTGCGTGTAGGTTCGCCCGGTTTCGTTCAGCGGTGCTTGCGGGAAGGAAGTATCGACATCGGCTTAATGTTCAGTCTGAAGCCAGGTAGCGATGTCGAGGTGCGTCATGAAATTCCGTCGCCAATATGCGCCATCATGGGCAAAGGCCACCCCCTGGCCGATCACACCAGGCTAGAGCTGGAAGATCTCAAGAACTACCCTCTTGCCATGACTGACTCCGGAACCACTGTGCAGTTGCTGTTCGACGTACTGTCCTCCGGTGGCGACGGATCCCACTTCAACCCGGCATACTCAAGCAATTCTTCTTCTCTTATTCGCGCCTTGGTCGAAGGCGGCCATGCGGTAACCCTGGCGGGGGAAATTACCCTATGCCACGCCCTTGCTCAAGGCTCGCTGATTGCCGTGCCACTGGCGGACGAGGCATTACCGACACGCAGTCTTCAGGTGCTGACAGCCGAAAAAGGCACTTTGAAAAATAGCGTTGAGCGTTTTATGACGCTTCTGATCGCGGCCTTGCAATGCCATGACCGCGCCGCCCGGGTGCGATAGCGTGCTTGCGGTTCCCTCAGTTCGTCGGCGGAACAGGGCAGCTCAAATCGCCTTCTTCGCACAATAAATAAGCTTTCAAGTCCTTGACTCGAGTCTGGGTAAGACCATCGCGACACATACTGATTAGCATCGGATACGCACTACCGTCTTGCGAGCGAAAGCTGGAAAAACCGCACTCGGCATCACGAAAAGCAACCCAGGCCTTTTGCGCAGCGACTAGCTTCTTCACTGCATCGGGCTGATCGCTCAGACGGCCCCGGATGTCTTTATAGAGTTTGTTTAGCTCGGCGTCCGACTTCTTGTAGTCTTTATCAGCGCACTCGTTCAGTGTAGATTGCGCGCTCGCGTTGGCACAGTCAACAGCGTGAGCTTGTGACATGGACTCCACGGGCGCGAGGCCAAAAAACACCAACACAATGAATACGAAAGCCCGCATGAAGTTCTCCGTTACGCTTTGCACAATCCAACTCAGAAACTATACGCCAGTATGGTGCCAGCCGATGTAGGTGTCAAAAGCCGCGTCGACTGTCGCCATCAAGCTGTCTCTGGCAGCGACGAGCCGCTCGTGATCCAGAAACGCGGTTGCCTGCAGTGGCAAGAAGCGCAGCGTATTCAAACCCACGCAGCCGAGCGCTGCCGTCATATAAGGGGTTAGGAAATCCGGCTGGTTGGCACGGTCACCGGTGAAAACACCCCCTGAGGCGATGCCAATGAATACGGGGCGATCTTGCAACAAACCTACCTTCCCCGCCGGTGACGAAGAAAATGTACGTCCGATCCGCAGGATCTGGTCGATCCACGCCTTGAGCACCGAAGGTACAGTGAAGTTGTTCATCGGCGTGCCAATGACCAGCACGTCGGCGGCTTCGACCTCCTGGATTAATTGTTCCGATAGCTGCACTGCCCCATTCGATAGCCCAG
>NZ_JBEBUX010000187.1:0-5763 GCF_040393045.1 Pollutimonas bauzanensis
CCAGGCTGCAGACGACGCTTCACGGCCAGGTAGACCTTGATCATCTTGAGCACGCCAGGAGGCAATTCGTCGCCCTGCGTCAGCTTCTTGCGCTTTTCTTCAAAGGCCAGATCAAACTCGTGACGCTTCTGCTCTACCGATTCCTTGGCCTGTTCAAGCACCACGGCATGGGCTTCGTCAGCCAGACGCACGTCGAACCATTGCCAACGATCCAGGTCGGTCAGGTATTCGGTCGTCAGGACTGTGCCCTTGGCCAGCTTGCGCGGGCCGCCGTTGACGGTTTTGCCAACAAGGTACTTGCCGATACGATCGAATGTGTCGTTTTCAACAATACGCAGCTGATCGTTAAGGTCTTGGCGATAACGGCGCAGTTCATCGTCAATGATGGCCTGAGCCCGCTTATCGCGTTCAATACCTTCGCGGGTAAAGACTTGTACGTCAATAACCGTGCCGACCATGCCCGATGGCACGCGCAGCGAAGTATCTTTAACGTCGGAAGCCTTCTCGCCGAAAATAGCGCGCAGCAGCTTTTCTTCAGGAGTCAGCTGAGTCTCGCCTTTAGGCGTGACCTTGCCAACCAGCACGTCGTCGGCACGCACTTCGGCGCCGATATAGACAATGCCCGAATCATCCAGACGATTCAATTGCGTTTCGGCCAAGTTGCTAATGTCGCGCGTGATTTCTTCTGCGCCCAGCTTCGTGTCGCGAGCAACAACGGTGAGTTCTTCGATGTGAATCGACGTGTAGCGATCGTCAGCCACAATCTTCTCGGAAATCAAGATCGAATCTTCGAAGTTATAGCCGTTCCAGGGCATGAACGCGATCAGCATGTTCTGGCCCAGAGCCAGTTCACCCAGGTCGGTCGATGCGCCATCAGCCAGGACATCGCCGCGTGCGACGTGATCGCCGCGCTTGACGATAGGACGCTGGTTGATGTTGGTATTCTGGTTGGAACGCGTGTATTTGATCAGGTTGTAGATGTCTACCCCGACCTGGCCGGCGATGTCTTCTTCGTCATTAACGCGAATAACAACACGCTCAGCATCGACGTGGTCAACAATACCGCCACGAATAGCCTGTACGGTGGTGCCGGAGTCGACCGCAACAGTGCGTTCGATACCCGTACCAACCAATGGCTTTTCAGGACGCAAGCAAGGCACAGCCTGGCGTTGCATGTTGGCGCCCATCAGTGCCCGGTTGGCGTCATCATGTTCCAGGAACGGAATCAACGATGCGGCAACGGATACGATCTGCGACGGAGCGACGTCCATGTAATGCACGTTGCTTGGCGCGGTAAGCATGGTTTCACCCGCTTCACGGCAAGCTACCAGGTCATCGGCGAAGCGGCCTTCTTCGTCGAGCTCGGCGTTAGCCTGAGCAATGACGTAGTGACTTTCTTCGATGGCCGACAGGTAATCGATCTGTTCGCTGACCTTGCCGTCGATAATTTTGCGGTAAGGCGTTTCCAGGAAGCCGTACTCGTTCAAACGAGCATACAACGCCATGGAGTTGATCAGGCCGATGTTTGGACCTTCCGGTGTTTCGATCGGGCACACGCGGCCGTAGTGGGTCGGGTGCACGTCGCGCACTTCGAAGCCTGCACGTTCGCGCGTCAAACCGCCAGGCCCCAAGGCCGATACGCGACGCTTGTGCGTAATTTCGGACAGAGGATTGGTTTGATCCATAAACTGCGACAGCTGGCTCGAACCGAAGAACTCCTTGATGGCAGCCGAAATCGGCTTGGAATTGATCAGGTCATGCGGCATGAGGTTTTCGGTCTCGGCTTGGCCCAGACGTTCTTTGACCGCACGCTCGACACGCACCAGGCCGGCACGGAACTGGTTCTCGGCCAGTTCGCCCACACAACGCACCCGGCGATTACCCAAGTGATCGATGTCATCGATCTGACCGCGACCGTTGCGAAGCTCGACCAGAACCATAATGGTTTCCAGGATATCTTCGTTGGTCAGAGTCATGGGACCGGTGATGTCTTCACCACGGCCCAGACGGCTGTTGACCTTCATACGGCCAACACGCGACAAATCGTAGGCGTCTTCGCTGTAGAACAGGCGCTGGAACAAGGCTTCGACGGCGTCCTCGGTAGGAGGTTCGCCAGGACGCATCATGCGATAGATAGCCACGCGAGCAGCCATTTGATCGGCTGTTTCGTCGGTGCGCAAGGTTTGCGAGATATAGCCGCCACGATCCAGGTCATTGATGTACAAGGTCTGAATTTCGTGAATATTGGCGGCACGCAGCTCTGCCAATGTCGTTTCGGTGATCTCATCGTTGGCATTGGCAATGACTTCGCCCGTTTCCGGATTGACGATGCCCTTGGCCAGTACACGGCCAAGCAGGAAGTCTTCCGGCACGGAAACGCGCTCGACTTTGGCCGTGGCCAAATCGCGCAAGTGCTTCGCATTGATGCGCTTGTCTTTTTCGACAATAACGTTGCCATCACGGTCGGTGATGTCAAAGTGGGCGACTTCGCCCTTCCAGCGATCGGCCACGAATTCCAGCATGCCGCCTTCTTTGTGGATTTCGTAGTTGTCGAAGTCCGAGAAGTGCGCCAGGATGGCTTCGGGATTCATCCCGATGGCTTTCAGCAGTATGGTGACCGGCATCTTGCGACGACGATCGACACGGAAGAACAGAACGTCCTTGGGGTCGAATTCGAAGTCCAGCCAAGAGCCGCGGTAGGGAATAACGCGCGCCGAGAACAACAGCTTGCCCGAGCTGTGCGTTTTACCGCGGTCATGCTCGAAAAAGACGCCAGGCGAACGGTGCAGCTGCGAAACGATAACGCGTTCCGTACCGTTAATAACGAACGAACCGGTGTTGGTCATGAGCGGAATTTCGCCCATGTACACTTCCTGTTCTTTAACTTCTTTTACTGTGGGCTTGCTGACCTCGCGGTCCAGCAATACCAGGCGCACCTTGGCACGCAATGGCGACGCATAGGTCAACCCGCGCAGCTGGCATTCCTTGACGTCAAAGACGGGTTCGCCAAGCACATAGCTGACAAACTCAAGCCGCGCCATCTGATTATGACTAACGATTGGGAAAATCGAACTAAAAGCCGCTTGCAGGCCTTCATCTTTGCGTTTGGAAGGTGTAGTATCCGCCTGCAGAAATGTTTTAAATGATTGCAGTTGAGTCGCCAAAAGGTAAGGGACGTCCTGGACGTCTTCACGCTTGGCGAAGCTCTTGCGTATGCGCTTTTTTTCGGTAAACGAATAAGGCATGAGCACTCCGACTCGAGGGTTACATGGGCCGTCAACCACGGCCCTGGTTTACGACTCCAGAAAACCCGACTCGGGCAAATAACCGGACCAGAATCGTGGGTTTTCTGGAAACGCAAAAGCCCGGGAAGGCCTTGGCGCTCCCCGGGCAAGCGAAAACAGACTTACTTCAGTTCAGCCTTAGCGCCAGCTTCTTCAAGCTTCTTCTGGGCAGCTTCAGCGTCAGCTTTGCTCAAACCTTCTTTAACAGGCTTTGGTGCACCGTCAACCAGGTCCTTGGCTTCTTTCAAGCCCAGGCCAGTGATTTCACGCACAGCTTTAATGACGCTAACTTTGTTTGCGCCGATTTCAGCCAATACGAGGGTGAACTCTGTTTGCTCTTCAGCAGCGGCAGCGCCGGCAGCAGGAGCAGCAACAGCCACAGCGGCGGCAGCAGCCGACACGCCAAATTTTTCTTCCATGTCCGTGATCAGCTCGGACAATTCGAGCACGGTCATGCTAGCTACAGCGTCAAGGATTTCAGCTTTGCTTAATGCCATTTTTAGAACTCCAAATATATATATAAATGCCAGGGTTGGGTGTCGCTCGGTTCGACGAAATCCGAAAGGTGCTGCTTACGCGGCTTCCTTCTGATCGCGCACGGCTGCGAGGCCGCGTACGAACTTGGTTGGAACTTCGTTGAGCGTACGCACAAATTGCGTGATTGGGGCTTGCATCGTACCCAGCAGCTTCGAGAGCAACTCTTCGCGCGACGGCATGGTGGCCAGGGCCTTCACACCATCTTGGCTCAAGACGTTATTGGGCAATGCCCCGCCTTTGATAGCCAGCTTATCGTTAGTCTTTGCGAAGCCAGCAAGTACTTTTGCCGCCGAAACCGGATCAGCGCTAATCCCGTAGATTAGCGGACCGGTCAGCTGAGCGGAAAGTTCCTCGAAAGGAGTTCCTGCTACAGCGCGACGGACCAGCGTATTCTTGAGAACACGCAGATACACACCCGACTCACGCGCAGTTTTGCGCAATACGGTTACAGAGGCGACGTCCAGACCACGGTACTCAGCGATAATGATCGATTGTGCCTTTGCAACTTGTGCAGAGACTTCTTCGATAACTACCGCTTTCTCTTGACGATTGAGACTCACGGTTTGAACACTCCATCTAAAGACGCATGGGAGGGTCCCTTGCGTCAACCGAATGCGGCGCACCTGGTCGAGTTCTTTAACAACAAGAATTCTTCCATGGGCGCCGTCTACGCTGGACCCAGTCAGTAAAGTCTGGAATTAAGCTCCGGTGCTAACGTACGTGTACGGGTTGCAACAGGGCTCCAGCGGTCTTTGACAGCAATGTCTGGCGAACCCAGACACAGCCCAAAGTTCTTTTTTTCCCCTGCGGCGTTTAAACCGCCAGGGAAGCTATTTCTACGCGCGCACCGCCGCCCATCGTGGACGAAACAGCCAGCTTACGCATGTACACACCTTTTGAAGCAGCCGGACGCGCCTTGTTCAGGGCATCGACCAATGCAGCCAGGTTAGCTTGCAATTGTTCTACTTCAAACGAAGCACGACCGATAGTGGCGTGGATAATGCCAGCCTTGTCGGTGCGATACTGCACTTGGCCTGCCTTGGCGTTCTTGACGGCGGTAACGACGTCAGGAGTAACCGTGCCAACCTTGGGGTTAGGCATCAAGCCGCGAGGGCCCAGGATTTGACCCAGCGCGCCAACGACACGCATGGTGTCAGGCGAAGCGATAACGACGTCAAAATCCATTTGGCCGGCCTTGATGCTTTCAGCCAGGTCATCCAGACCGACGATGTCGGCGCCGGCAGCCTTGGCGGCTTCAGCTTTTTCGCCTTGTGCAAAGACGGCAACACGTACCGACTTGCCTGTGCCAGCGGGCAGCACAACCGAACCACGTACCAATTGGTCGGATTTTTTAGGGTCGATACCCAATTGCACTGCGACGTCGATGGATTCATTGAACTTGGCAGTAGCCGTTTCTTTGACCAGCGTGAGCGCTTCAGTAACAGGGTAAAACTTGTTAGCGTCAATTTTGGCGGCAATAGCAGCCGCGCGTTTACTCAACTTGGCCATGCTTATACCCCTTCAACCGTAATGCCCATGCTGCGGGCGCTGCCGGCAACCGTGCGTACGGCTGCATCCAGGTCGGCGGCCGTCAGGTCGGGCGACTTGGTCTTGGCGATTTCTTCGGCCTGGGCACGTGTCAGGACACCTACCTTGTCAAGGTTCGGACGAGCCGAGCCTTTTTGCACACCAGTCGCCTTTTTGATCAGGACGGTGGCAGGCGGCGTCTTCATGATGAAGGTGAAGCTCTTGTCTGCGTAAGCGGTGATAACCACTGGAATTGGCAAACCTGGCTCGAGGCCTTGGGTTTTGGCGTTGAACGCCTTGCAGAATTCCATGATATTCAGACCGCGCTGACCCAGCGCCGGACCGATAGGGGGTGAGGGGTTAGCCTTACCAGCTGGTACTTGCAGCTTGATAAAGCCGACGATTTTCTTCGCCA
>NZ_JBEBUX010000188.1:0-5491 GCF_040393045.1 Pollutimonas bauzanensis
GGCACTGCAGTATCCTGCAACTCTTGTGAAATGACATCCACAAGCGCCGGGCCATCGTGGGCCAGTGCGGCTTTAAGTGCAGCGTCCAATTGGGTGGGATCGGAGACGGTCCACGCTTTCACGCCGAATGCTTCTGCCACGCGCGCATGATTGGTGCGGGTGAAGTCGACGGAAAAATAACGTTCTTCGTAGCCTTCTTGTTGACTGGCTTTGATCCAGCCAAAAACGCTATTGGAGAACACAATCATTTTCAACGGAATGTTGCGCCGGACGAGGGTTTCCATTTCGCCGCAGGTAAAGCCGAAGCTGCCATCGCCCATGACGGACACCACTACCGCATCGGGCCGCCCGAAAGCGGCTCCAATGCCGGCCGATAAGGAAAAGCCGAGGGCGCCGTGAGCCCGATTGGTAATGAAGTGACGGCCTGGTTTGTTTGAATTGAAATAGGCAGAGAAGTAAGGGCAGGGCGTGCCGGGGTCGGCCACAACAATCGCGTTTTCTGGCAATAGGCGGTTCAGTGCCTCGACCACCCGTTCCGGCTTGATCGGCGTGCTGGTTTGGGATGCCAATGACAAAAGCGCATTCTGCTTGATCGTACGAGCAGCCAACGTGATGGCGCGGCCGTCGGCCACTGCCGCAGGACGTTGGCTGATACGGTCGGCCACTGCTTCATTCAGCATGGTCAGTGCCAGCAAAGCGTCGCCCACCATGGCGACATCAGTGCGATAGTTGGTGCCGATGACCATGGGATCGGCATCGATATGCAAGATAGGGACTTCGCGATTCGGGAAGCGCCAATGCTCGGTTGTGGTCGACCCGGCGCGGCAACCAATGAACAGCACCAAATCTGCCCCCGCGATGACGTCGCGCGTTGCTTCGATGCCGCCGTTCGCTCCGATGACGCCAGCGTTAAGGGGGTGGATATCGGCCAGGCTGCCTTTACCGCTGATGGTAGTGCAGACTGGCGCGTTCAGCGTAGTGGCCAGCAAGTCCAGCGCTTCGCAAGCACCCGACAGGACAACACCGCCACCGCAAACAATGACGGGGGCTTTCGAGGCGACCAGCTTGGCCGCGGCCTGTTCGACATCCGCGGGGTTAGGGCCGCTGCGCATCGCCGGGAAGGTGTCGTGACCTTCTTGCGCCCAGACGTCGGCTGGGTTGGCTTCGTGCTTTTGAACATCGTAGGGAAGGCAAAGATGCGCGGCCCCGGGCTTGCCAGTCGTCATTGCGCGGAATGCGCCGCGCACGGCGCCGGGGATTTCTTCGACGCGATTGATGGTGGCGTTCCATTTGGTCAGCGGCCGGTATAAGGACTGCTGATCAAGCTCGGTCAAGGGGAATTTCCCGCGGGATCCCACCGATACGTCGGAAGTAATGCCCAGCACGGCAATTGAAGATTCGTTGGCTTCGACCAGGCCTGGCAGCAAATAGGTGGCGCCGCCGCCGCTTGGGCCTTCGCACACACCGACTTTATTAGTGACCCGAGCGTAGGCATCGGCCATGTATCCCGCGCTGCGTTCATCGCGCGCCAGGATATGGTCGATACCGTGATCCAGCCGTGCCAACGCATCGTAAAACGGCAAACTTGTATCGCCGCAGAGCCCGAAAATATGCTTTACGCCATTCAGTTGCAACATCCGCACCAAGGCATCGGCGCCGTTCATCTTGCTCATAAGTATCCTTGCAGTAGTTTGCCGCACAATAATGCATTTCAGTATACATAAAGTTATACTGAAAAAATAGACCGGAAACTTTCGGCTTATTCAGCATAAACTTGCGAACATGACACTCAAGTGGGAAAGCGCATCAATGATCTCGGTAAGTAAATCTGGCAAACGCGGGCGTGGCTCTGACGTTTTTGTGGCCTTGCGGAAAATGGCAATTTCCTACCAGATGAAGCCGGGCGAACGCTTGAATGAGCTTGATCTGGCCGAGCAGTTTGGCGTCAGCCGCACACCTATTCGCGAAGCCTTGACTCGGCTGGCGAGCGAAGGCCTGCTTATTGAATCATCCCGTGGCTATGTGCGAAAACCGCTGGAAATACAAGAAATGGCCGACCTGTACGAAGCCCGTATGGCGGTAGAGCGCGAGTGCCTTCGCCTGGCTTTTGAACGCGCCAGCCCGGACGAACTGCAAGAAATTTCCGATTATTTGAAATCCAGCATGGATGTCCCCGCCAGTGCCTCGACCGAAACGCTGGTCGAGCTGGACGAGGGCTTTCATTTGCGCATCGCGGCCATGGCAAAGAATACGGAATTGAAACGCATGTTGATCAGCCTGAACGAAAGGCTGCGCTTTGTGCGCTGGATCGACATGGAAAACGTTGGCCGCGATTCCACGCAGCAAGAACACTTGAAGATTGTCGAGGCCCTTGTCGCGCGCGATGTGGATCGTGCGCAAGATATCCTGAATTCTCATATCTCAATGCGCCGCGAGCGCATTGTGGAAACGATCACCAAAGGCCTCGCCAAGATCTATCTGTCGTGATGCCGTTTATTTCATGAAAATCGACTCGATCACGATTCAGCTGGTGCTCGCTATTGCGGACGAAGGCAGCATCTCGCGCGCGGCAGACAAGCTCAACCTTGCGGTCGCGGCGGCGTCGCGCCGTCTTAGCGACCTGGAGCAGCAATGCGGCACCAAGCTATTTCACCGAATACCTCATGGTGTAAGGATTACGGAATCGGGCAATAAGCTGCTGCAGCATATTCGGCAGATCGATAACCTGATCCTTCGGCTGCAGGATGACGCAACGGCGATAAGCCAGGGGCGAGACGGCCGTATTATTATTGGCGCACCGAAAACAGTCGTAATTCAGTTTCTGGCCAAAGATATCGCCCGCATACAGCGACAACATCCGGGTGTCGCAGTGCAGGTGGTCGAGGAAAACAGCAAGATCGTGCAGCAATTGTTGCGCGACAAGGTCATCGACATCGGCATCTATGAAAAGACCAGCGGCTTTCTTGGGCTGGAGCGATTGGATTACCGGAAAGACCGGTTGGTGCTGGTCTACAGTCGTCCTTACTTCAAGTTTGCTGCAGACCCAGTGCCGCTTGACGATGTCCTTGATGTACCGATCATTGCACTGGGCAAAGGCTCTGCCATTTTGTCGGCCGTGCAACGGGCTTACCATAGCCGCGGTCGATTGTTTCAGTCCCCCTTTGTCGTAAGCGGCTTCGATACCATGCTGGCCCTGGTTCGCAATGGCCTGGGTGTCGGCCTGATGCCACTGAACGTCTTGCACGACTTTCGCCCGGATCCCTCGTTGACTACGGCGGAAATCGAAGGCGACTGGCATGAGCGCCACTATGTGCTGTCGGTAACTGACGCCAACGTGCATCAGCAAGCCTTGCAGAATGTGGTTGATGCCTTGATCGCGGGGCGCTAGCGACGGTTTCGCGAATTGCGAAACCAGGCATGTCCAGGCGAGTCTTGCCACGGCGTCTCACACAGTCAAGAATAGGCCATACATCAAAAGACTGGAGACAACATGAAACGCCGTACATTTCTCATGGGCGGAGCGGCTTTGCTGGCCTCGCCATGGGTGCTGGGTTCTACGCTGCCCAAGGGCACGATCAAGATTACTGTAGGTTGGGCGCCCGGAGGCGGAACCGATGTGTTTGCGCGCATTGTGGGCCAGAAGCTTAGCGAACTCTGGGGGCGCCCTGTCATCATTGAAAACAAACCTGGCGCCACCGGTATGTTGGCCGCTGAAATGTTCTCGAAGCTGCGCTACTCGAATGACGTAAACCTGCTTATGGCGCATGTGAATACGCATGCCATCGCCCCGCATATTTTCAAGACCGTTTCTTACGACCCTTTGCGCGATTTCGCACCTATTGCTCTGATCGGAGCCACGCCGCACGTATTGGTAACCGGCAGCAAGCACGGCGACGCGTCGGTTGCTGACGTGGTTGCGCTATGCAAGAACGACCCTGGAGCGATCTCTTTCGGTTCTTCCGGCACAGGATCTGTGCAGCATCTGGCTATAGAAATGTTCAACATGGCAGCGAATGTACAAGGCATGCATGTGCCGTACCGAGGTTCCGGCCCCATGCAGACGGATCTGATTGGCGGTCAGATCGACTTCAGCTTCGACACCATGACAGCCGCCACCGCGCAGGTCAAAGGCAAAAAACTGCATGCGATCGCGCAAACCCGGATTAAACGCGCCAAGGGGTTCCCGGACGTGCCGACGATGGATGAGCAAGGCTTCAAAGGCTTTGACGCGTCGAGTTGGTATGGGGTCGTCGGGCCGGCCGACATGCCGAAAGATTTGGCGCTGAGTATTAATGCCGATATCAACAAAGTACTGCTGATGCCCGACGTCATCGAGCGTTTCGATGGTTATGGTGTTGAAGACGGCGGTGGCACGGTCGATCAGTTTGCGGCTTTTATGGCTGACGAATATGAAAAGTGGGGCAAGGTCGTGCTTGCCGCGAAAATTACGGACGAAGGTTGATATGACACAAGCCAAAAATTTGCCGCTGCAAGGGATACGCGTACTGGATGTTAGCCAGGTCATGGCCGGCCCATTCGCCTGCATGCTCTTGGCGGACATGGGCGCCGACGTCATCAAGGTCGAACCACCGGGGGGCGACCAAACGCGCGGGGCTATGGGTTTCAAGATGAAGGGGCCCGACAGCATGGGCTTCCTGAATATGAACCGCAATAAGCGTTCTTTGACGTTGGATCTGAAAAGCGATGAGGGGCGTGAGTTTTTTTACGAACTCGCCAAGACGGCAGATATCATCGTCGAGAATTATCGCCCTGGGGCTGTACAGCGCCTGCGTATCGACTACGAGCATATCAAGGCCGTCAATCCGAAGATTGTCTACGTGAGCATTTCCGGGTTTGGTCAAAGTGGACCCTGGGCGTCCCGCCCTGGCTTTGACTTGATGGCGCAGGCCATGTCGGGCGTCATGAGCGTGACTGGCTACAAAGGCGAAAAGCCGGTCAAGGCCGGGGTGCCTGTTGCAGACATAGGCTGTGCATTGTTTGGGGTGTATGGGTTGCTTTCGGCGTATATTGGCGCTCAAAGGACGGGTGAGGGTCAGCATATTGACGCGTCCCTGTTTGACGCGGCGATGGCGTTCTCGATTTGGGATATGTCTGAATACTGGGGTACGGGCGTGCCTCCTGAGCCAGCAGGTACAAGCAATAAAATGAGTGCGCCTTATCAGGCAGTGAAAGCGCGTGACGGCTATTTCGTGATGGGGGCTACCAACCAGAAGTTATGGAGCCAGCTTTGCAATCTGCTGCAGCGGCCAGACCTGATCGATCATCCCGACTTCGGCACCATATCGTTGCGGCTCAAGAATCGCGAAACGCTCATCGATGTGCTTGAACAGGAATTCGCATCCCGCGACAGCGAAGACTGGATTGAAACGCTACTGGCTGCGGGGATCCCGGCCGGCCCCATACTGACTTATCCAGAAGCGTTTGAGGGCGAGCACGGCGTGCATCGGCGCATGTGCATGGAAATAGACCA
>NZ_JBEBUX010000189.1:0-5489 GCF_040393045.1 Pollutimonas bauzanensis
ACCTGAACCATGCGCGTCTACCAATTCCGCCACCTGGGCATAAAGTGTATGCTATCGCTTTACCGATTAGTGCCGCGTTTTGCATTGCATCTTTAAGAGGCGCAAAGTATAGCGTACTTTTTAAATAAACGGAAATCACCTTTGAAAAAACGCTCCAAAAACGACTCGAACGGCAAAGAAAGTTCAGTCAGTACCCATGATTTGCCGCCCGACTTTGATCCTGATGTTCCTAGTCGAGAAGTCATCATGCAGTTCCTGCGGTCCTCGGGAAAACCCGTGGATCCTGAATCTATGGCTGAATCGCTGGGGGGCGCGGTACCCTTGTCGGTGGGGTTCGCCCGTCGGTTGAAGGCCATGGAACGAGATGGCCAGGTGTTTTTTAATCCGCAAGGTCAGTTGTCGCTAAACAACAAGCTCGAATTTATTGCCGGCCGTGTGCAGGGCCATCGCGATGGCTTTGGGTTTTTATTACGCGACGATGGCGGCCCCGATTTGTTCCTGTCGCCGCGTGAAATGCTTAAAGTGTTGCATGGCGACCGCGTTTTGGCTAAACCCGATGGCGAATATCGGGGCAAGGCCGAAGCAACTATTGTCGAAGTGACTGAGCGACGCACCAATAAATTAGTTGGGCGCTTTCTTAAAGAGCGCGGCGCCTATATCGTGGTGCCTGAAGATCAGCGTATCAAGCACGATATTCTTATCCCCGCCTCTGATGTAGGCGAAGCCGATCCTGGGCAAGTGGTCACGGTTGAAATCGTCCAGCAGCCTACGCGCCATACGCAGCCGCTGGGCCGCGTGGTGGAAGTGCTGGGTGAAATCGATGATCCGGGAATGGAAATTGAAATTGCCGTGCGCAAGTTCGATGTTCCCTACGAATTCTCACCTGCCACGTTACAGCAAGCAGAAAAGTTGCCAGCTACTGTCAAGGCGGCTGATCTGAAAGATCGCATCGATCTGCGCGAGGTGCCTTTCGTCACTATTGATGGTGAAGATGCGCGCGATTTTGACGATGCCGTATTTTGTACGCCAGTTGAGCTGGGCACGGAAAAACGCAAGCGGCCGGGCTGGCGCTTGCTTGTGGCGATCGCCGATGTCAGTCACTATGTACGCCCTGGCGATGCGCTGGATAGCGATGCCATCGAGCGTGGTACCAGCGTTTATTTTCCGCGTCGGGTTATTCCGATGTTGCCCGAGGCTTTGTCCAACGGCATTTGCTCACTCAATCCCGACGTCGATCGGCTGGTGTTGGTGTGCGATATGGTCATTGCGGCAAGCGGTGCCAAGGAAGGCAGCATTACGGCTTATCAGTTCTATGATGCGGTCATTCATTCGCATGCCCGTACTACGTATACCGACGTCTGGGCGGCACTGCAACAGCCCAGTGGGCCAGCGGGGCAGTCAATGCAGGCGGTCTTGCCGCATTTGCAGAATTTGCACGAACTCTACCAATTGTTTGCACAGGCCCGCAAGAAGCGCGGCGCTATTGATTTCGATACGATTGAAACCAGGATTGTTTGCAATACCTTGGGCAAGATAGAAAAGATCGAAGCCTATACGCGTAACGATGCCCACAAGCTAATAGAAGAATGCATGTTGGCCGCAAATACCTGCGCGGCTGAATTCATGACCCGCAATAAGCGGCTGGGCTTGTATCGTGTGCACGAAGGACCTACGCCCGAAAAATTGCAGGCATTACGTGATTATTTGCGTAATCTGGGCTTGACGTTAGGCGGGGGCGATGATCCATCGACCGATGATTATGCCCAACTGGTCAAGGCGGCAAGTGGTAGGCCCGATTTTGCCATTATCCAGACCATGTGCCTGCGATCTTTGCAACAGGCTATGTACAGTCCGGAGCAGGTTGGGCACTTTGGTTTGTCTTACGATCATTACGCGCATTTCACTTCGCCGATACGGCGTTATCCTGACTTGCTTACCCACCGCGTAATTAAAAGCATATTGCGCGGCAAGCGTTACCTGCCACAGGTCGATGATATCGGCAGCCTGGCAGCACTGCCCAAAGAGGAGCGCGAACACGCCCTATGGGAAAAGCTGGGCTTGTTGTTGTCGGCCCGCGAACGGCGCGCCGACGATGCTTCCCGCGACGTCGAGGCCTGGCTTAAGTGCTGGTTTGTCAAAGAGCGTGTCGGCGAGGAATTCAGCGGCCGGGTTACGGGTGTGGCAACGTTTGGCATCTTTATCACGCTGGACACATTGTTCGTGGAAGGCATGGTGCATGTGTCCGAGCTGGGTTCCGACTATTTCCAATACAACGAAGCCATGCACGAACTCCGCGGTGAGCGCACCGGCATTCGTTATCGTCTGACAGACGCCGTGCAGGTGCAGGTCGCGCGTGTCGACCTGGAGGCTCGCCGTATCGAGTTCCGGCTGGTAAAAGGTACGACTTTCAAGGCGTTGAAGGCTTCGATCGAGCCAGATGCGCCTACTGAGCATCGGGTCAAGCGCGCCGCTCCGACCAAGCCACCTGCGTTGAAGGGAACTACATCGCGGCAGCGCAGGGCAGCCGCCAAGCGTGGCGACAAGTCAGCGACTGCACCCAGGACAATGAAGCGGCGCTAGTGCGATTGAAACCTTATCTGAAGGCACGGCAGTCATGAGGGGTAAAATGCTTTCGCAAGGGCCTGCCGCGTGGCCCTATACGAAATAACTCCATAAGGATATTCATGTCGTCTCATCAGGTTTTGGCCGGTTTCCATGCCGTGATCGCCCGCTTGCGCCACGCGCCGGCTTCAATCAAAGAGCTATACGTCGAAGCGTCGCGGCGCGACAAGCGCATGCAGACCTTCATCGAGCAGGCTCAGGCGGCCAATGTCCGGGTTCATCCGGTTGCAACCGACCGCCTTGATGGTTTGGCGCGAGGCACTCGTCATCAAGGGGTGGTGGCGCTGGCTGAAGCGCATTTGCTGGCCGCCGATGTCGATGAGGTATTGGATCTGCTTGAAGATAAGGCCGAACCCGCCTTGTTCTTGATATTGGATGGCGTTACTGATCCGCATAATCTTGGCGCCTGCCTGCGCACGGCTGATGCCGCCGGCGTGCATGCGGTGATAGCGCCACGAGATAAAGCCGTTGGGCTAAACACGACCGTGCAGCGGGTTGCCAGCGGCGCCGCAGAAACGGTTCCTTATATTATGGTTACCAATCTTGCGCGCACGATGCGTCAGTTGAAAGAGCGCGATGTCTGGATAGTAGGAACCGATGACCAGGCTACCGCTTCCATCCATCAAGTTGATGCGCGCCGTCCGATGGCTTGGGTAATGGGCGCAGAAGGCGAGGGCATGCGTCGCTTGACGCGTGAAACTTGCGACGAACTGGTCAATATTCCCATGCTTGGTTCAGTCGAGAGCTTGAATGTAAGTGTGGCCAGTGCGGTATGTTTATATGAGTCAGTGCGCCAGCGCCGTTCGTAATCCCTTTCCCTAAATATTCTGCGTTTTCTCATCATGGCTAACAACGGCTTTACCACTACGATACTTCACTCCGACAGGCGTTCGTCGATCGAGCATGGTGCGATACATAAGCCAATGCATCCGTCGTCGCAATATGCATTTGCCGATGCCCGCGAGCTGGCCGCTGTATTCCAGGGCAAGCCTGGTTTTACTTATGCGCGCCAGGGTACGCCAACTAATTCAGCCCTCGAGGCGAAAATTACGCAAATGGAAGGCGGGGCTGGCACTGTCACATTTGCCACTGGCATGGCAGCGCTTAGTGCAACTTTCTTTTCGTTGCTGAAAGCTGGCGATCATCTTATTACCAGCCAGCATATCTTTGGCAACACGAATAGTCTGCTTGGCACGTTGGCAGGCCTGGGCGTTGAGGTCAGTCTGGTCGATGCGACTGATGCCAATAATGTGATTGCTGCTTATCGACCTGAAACCCGGATGGTGTTCACGGAATCCTTGGCCAATCCCGGTACCCAGGTGGCCGATCTGCAAGCGATAGGCGAGTGGTGTCGGGGAAAGAATCTGGTCTATGTCATTGACAATACATTGGCGACACCCTGGCTGTGTCAAGGTAAGGCTATGGGCGCTTCGCTGGTTGTCAATTCATTGTCCAAGCATATTAGCGGGCACGGCAATGCGCTGGGCGGGGCTGTCACTGATACCGGTTTATATGATTGGACAAATTACGAGAATATCGCCGAGGCTTACCGTAGCGGCAAGCCGACATCGTGGGGGCTGACCCAAATCAAGAAGAAGGGTCTGCGGGATATGGGGGGCACTTTGGCGGCGGAAGCCGCGCACCGTATTTCGGTCGGCGCCGAAACGTTGGCATTGCGTATGGATCGTGCTTGCGCCAATGCTTTTGCATTGGCGCAACACTTAAGCAAACACCCCAAAGTCGCGAAAATCCATTACCCGGGCCTGCAGGATCATCCACAGCACGGCCGTGCTGCACAGTTGTTCGGCAATCGATTTGGTGCGCTGATGGGAGTGGAACTCGTCGATGATGTGGAACTGTTTGATTTTTTGAACCGGCTTCAAGTGCTGATATTAGCCACTCATTTGGGTGATAACCGTAGCCTGGTTTTGCCGATGGCCCATACTATTTACTATGAGATGGGCGCTGAACGCCGCGCATTGATGGGCATATCGGACAATTTCTTGCGAGTATCTATTGGTATCGAAGATGTACAGGATCTTATCGATGATTTCGATCAGGCCTTGATATAACCCCCTCTGTTTGAAAAAGGTGGCTCACCGATACGAATAGCACAAATCCGTATCCGCCGGTAGGCCCAATTGCAAAGAATGGAAAAATTCCTGTTGTTGCTGCGAAAATGTCAAAAAGTCAACAATGATGCGGGTTTTCAAGGTTTTCCGCTTGACAGCTATTCGTTTAAAAGGCTTAATACGCGGTAGTCAGCCAGGTGCGCGTATTTATAACAACGTCATTTGGTGGCGTCCTTATCGTCGTTTGCGGGCAACATCGGTCGCACCGACGATGCTGCGTATTTTTTAATCAAGCGCCAAGTCAGCCCGTTAGGGAGCTTGGCTACAATAATTTTTAGGGGTAATCCTTAATGAACAAAACAGAGCTTATCGAACACATTTCCACCAAAGCTGATTTGTCGAAAGCCGATGCTGGCCGGGCGCTTGAAGCGTTTATCGGTGCCGTAAAGACCACATTGAAAAAGAAAGGCACCGTGACTTTGGTCGGCTTTGGTACATTTGCCGTTACCGAGCGCGCAGCCCGCACTGGCCGCAACCCACGTACCGGCGAAGCTATCAAAATCAAGAAAGCCAAGGTACCTAAGTTCCGTCCAGGCAAGGCGCTTAAAGAAGCCGTTAACTAATAACGGGTGCCGATTTGCATAGTTGAACGTGCTGCGTTATAATTTTTATCTTCGCTTTTTGCACCAAAGAAGTGGTACCCAACACGACGGGTGCTTAGCTCAGTTGGTAGAGCGGCGCCCTTACAAGGCGTAGGTCACAGGTTCGAACCCTGTAGCACCCACCACAACTATG
>NZ_JBEBUX010000190.1:0-5345 GCF_040393045.1 Pollutimonas bauzanensis
CGGCAGGCCCGGAACTTGATCAGCGGCGTCAAGATACGCACGAGTGTCTTGTCTTTTACACTCCCCTTATCCGCCTGCTCCAGGGCTGCAGCGGTTTGAAACATCAGCGTCCTGCCCTGCTCTGCCCGTATGGCCATCTTAAGTAGTTGGCGCTGCATCAAAGGCATGTCGACCAGACGCTTGCCGAATGCCCGGCGATTGCGTGCGACGTAAGTGGCTTCACTCAATGCTCGGCGCATCAGGCCCGCAGCACGCATTCCATTGGACAAACGGGAGTTGTTGATCATGTCGGCCATTTGCTGAAAGCCTTTGCCGCGCTCGCCAATCAGCCATGCGTAGGCGCCTTCAAGCCGGATTTCTCCGCTCGCCATCGAGCGCGTACCCAATTTGTCCTTCAGGCGAAGTACACGGTAATGATTATGACTATTGTCAGGAAGATCCCTGGGCAGCAGAAACAAGGAGACGCCGGCCAGCCCTTCTTTAGATTCGCTGCGCGCCAGCACCATTGCAAACCCAGCATCTGGGTTGGAGCAAAACCACTTATCGCCATACAGGCGCCACTGCCCATCGTCTTGTTGCTGGGCCTGCGTTTCGGTGGCGCTCACGTCGGAGCCTGCAGCCTGTTCAGTCATGAACATGGCGCCCTGGCGCAATTCGTCAAAATCCAATGACGTGACTTGCGGCAAGACTTTTTCAACCAGTTCCGGATCGCCAAACCTTCTGAGCGTGCGAGCCAAAGAGTCCGTCATGCTGACAGGGCAGCACAAACCAAATTCAGCCTGCACGAAAAGATAACTTAACGCGTACTTTGCGGCAGGCGGCATTGGGTCAGCCCAACCCAGTGCCCCGCCCCGATGCGACATCGCAGCAAGCCCCAGCGTTTGGTATGCCGCCTTTTCCAACTCGACATAGGCCGGATGCTTCACGATCTGCGACTCATCCATCCCCGACCGGCTTCTTACCGATAGCACCGGGGGATTCTTATCGGCTGTCGCTGCCAACTCATCCAGCGTTGACCCCGCCATTTTCCCTAATTCATCAAAATGCGGCAGCAAATGCGTAACCAAATCCTTCGGCAAGTAGGCGCGCAACAAGCCTTCGGCATAAGGGTCGGCACGAAACAGATTAATGCCCCGGGAGTCCGGGATATTGGACGATGGCGCTACCGCCTGCGGTTCGTAGATCATGATGAATCATCCCTGGAAAGTTTGATTCATCTTAAGTTTAGGTATTAATATTCACAAATACCGAATATATATTCATTGATACATAAAAAGTATAGATAGAAAATATGGAATTAGACTCACGCCTGTTGAGGTATTTTGTAGCCGTAGCCGAAGAGTTGAGTTTCAGCCGTGCCGCTCAACGGCTTCACATATCGCAGCCGCCGCTTAGCTTTGCCATCAAGCAGCTTGAGGAAACGCTAGGCACCTTATTGTTGACACGAAACAGTCGCCGTGTGGCCCTGACCCCAGCCGGATCCGCGCTCTATCGAGAGGCTTTATTTCTACTTCAACGCAATGCGGATGTAATCAAGCTGATTCAGCGCATCGACTCGGGCCTGCATGGGCAAATCAGAATCGGCTTCGTCGGCTCGATGCTGTATCGCGGTCTGCCAGATATGCTTAAGCAATGTAAAGCCTGCTACCCCGACGTCGAGCACGTACTGTTGGAGCTCAACTCCGCAGAACAGATAGAGCTCATCGAGCGCGACGGACTGGATATAGGATTCATCCATGCCAATCCCGTTTCCGCAAAAATCGCCGGCATCGATCTTCTGGCAGAGCCCTTTTCCATCTGTCTGCCGATTACCCATCCGCTGGCAAGCAAATCCAGCCTTGCATTGAATGAACTGGCGGCCGACGACTT
The DNA here is from genome assembly GCF_040393045.1 of Pollutimonas bauzanensis. Taxonomy (GTDB): domain Bacteria; phylum Pseudomonadota; class Gammaproteobacteria; order Burkholderiales; family Burkholderiaceae_B; genus Pollutimonas; species Pollutimonas bauzanensis_A. The sequence continues at coordinate 1,870 of NZ_JBEBUX010000190.1, forward strand.
TATTTTCTTCGCACGTTCGGTCTCGCCCAGCTATTACGAAACCTTGCTATCCATGTGTTTGCAGGCCGGCTTCTTCCCTAAAGTAAAGAACGAAGCGCGGCACTGGCTTAGCGTTGCCTCACTGGTATCGCAGGGTATGGGTGTGTCCATCGTGCCGCAGTCTCTTGCACGCAGCGGTCTGTCGGGAATCCGTTTTTTGGCTTTTGAGCACGAACACAGATCGGTCAGCAGACTGATCTGGTCGACTTCTTCAAATTCGCCGGTCAAGGATAACTACATAGCGATTGCCAAAAGCGTCTTTAAGCACCAGGCGCCGGGCAAGAATGATGCAGGCGCTAAAGACGCCACACTGCTTGGCCTCGAGTGAGATTAATGACGATTTCAGCCAGAGCGGGTTCCTCATCCCGCGGTACGGACAGGCGCCATTGAACGCCCTCGCCATCGAAATTCTCGGAAATGACAGTCGCTCGAAATGCCGCGAAACGCGACTGAACTATTGCCATATCCGCGAAGCTGCATCGGCAGTCCACCGTTACCAGGTCGAGTAGCTCTTCTTTTGCAGCCAGGCGCAGGCATTGCGCCGCAGCCCCACCGTAGGCGCGTATCAGGCCCCCCGGCCCCAGCTTGATGCCGCCAAACCAGCGCACCACCAGCACAGCCACGCGATCGCACTGCTGGCCTTCAATCGCCTGCAATATGGGGCGCCCCGCCGTGCCACCCGGCTCGCCATCATCATTGAAGCGATACTCGCTTCCTATGCGATAGGCCCAGCAATTATGAGTTGCATCCGCCACGCTATACGCTGCGAAAAGCTGCAGAGCGGCGGCGGGATCGTGCACAGTGTCGGCGACAGCCAGGAAGCGGCTTTTCTTAATGTCTTCCTGGTACGTGGCCAGCCCGGTCAAGGTATAAGGCATATAAGCCCCTGGCGATTAGACCTCGATGCCGCGAGACCCAAGATAATCGTCATAGCCGCCCAGGTAATCGACAACTTCACCGCCGGGCATGATTTCAATTACCCGCGTCGCAACACCCGACACAAACTCCCGGTCATGCGACACGAAAATCAGGGTGCCGGCGTACTTTTCCAAGGCAAGCTGCAAAGACTCGATGGACTCCATATCCAGGTGGTTGGTAGGTTCGTCCATCAACATCACATTATGGCGGCCCAACATAAGGCGCCCGAAGCTCATGCGATTCTTTTCACCACCCGACAACACCCTGACTTCCTTACCGATATCGTCGCCTGAAAACAGCATGCGACCCATGACCGAACGCATGGACTGATCGTCGTCACCGGCCTGGCGGTATTCGCTTAACCAGTCGAACAAGGTTTTGTCAGACTGGAACTGATCGGAAACGTCTTGCGCCATATACCCAATATCAGCGCTTTCAGACCATTTGACCGAGCCTGTATCAGGAGCCAGGTCGCCTGCCAGCATGCGCAACAGTGTTGTCTTGCCGACGCCGTTGGCGCCGATAATAGCAATTTTCTCGCCGGCTTCCACCATGGCTGAAAACGGCTTGATAACAGGGTTATCGTAAGATTTGCTGATTGATTCGATCGTAACGGCCAGACGATGCAGCACCTTGGTTTGCTCGAACCGAATGTAAGGGTTCTGACGCGACGATGGCTTGACCTCGACAGAGGCGGCCTTGATGCGGTCAATTTGCTTCAAGCGCGATGTTGCCTGGCGAGCTTTAGACTTGTTGGCCGCAAAGCGGCGTACAAAGTCTTGCAGTTCAGCTACGCGCTCTTTCGCCTTGGCATTGGACGACGAAATACGCTCGCGGGCCTGTGTCGACGCCAACATATAGTCATCGTAATTACCAGGATAAATGCGCAATTCACGGTAATCCAGATCAGCCATGTGTGTACACACCTGGTTCAGGAAGTGGCGATCGTGACTGATGATGATCATTGTGCTTTGATAACTGTTGAGCACATCTTCAAGCCAACGAATGGTATTGATATCCAGGTTGTTGGTGGGCTCGTCGAGCAGCAGCACATCGGGGTTGGAAAACAAGGCCTGGGCCAGCAACACGCGCAGCTTCCAGCCAGGGGCGATTTCGCGCATAGGCTGGTTATGCTGTTCGACAGGAATTTCCAGGCCCAGCAACAATTCGCCCGCACGCGCTTCAGCCGTATAACCGTCGTATTCGGAAAACTTCGCCTCGAGATTGGCGGCATGCATGTAATCGTCTTCGCTTGCATCGGGGTTGGCGTAGATCGCATCCCGCTCGGACATGACTTGCCACATTTCTTCGTGGCCCATCATGACAACGTCAAGCACCCGAGTGTCCTCAAAGGCAAATTGATCCTGGCGCAGTTTGCCCAGACGCACCCCGGGCTCGAGGGAAACGTTGCCCGCGCTGGATTCGAGGTCGCCACCGATAATTTTCATAAAGGTGGACTTGCCGGACCCATTGGCGCCGATCAAGCCGTAACGGTTGCCCTCGCCAAATTTGACGCTAACGTTTTCAAATAGGGGCTTGGGGCCAAACTGGATAGTAAGATTTGCAGTGGAGATCACTTAGGGGTATCACGTAAAAGAGTCGACATAACCTGCTAGTTTAACAAGTCAGGCCTAAAAATGCTCTTCGAGGACCAAATGCGCCATCCCCTCGCCTGTGGCAATCCCTACTTTCCTGCCTACTGGCAATGTCGCTTTGACCTTTACATGGCCATAAGGCAAACCGGTGACCACTGGCACTTTTACAGTCGAGCGCAACCAGGCGATGACAGAAGGCAGATCAAATCCATTGTCATGCGCCCCTAACCGATAATCGGTAAAGCGGCCAAGCACGATAGCTTTCTGGCGCGCCAGGATGCCGGCATGCCACAGTTGGGTCAGCATGCGCTCGACCCTGAAGGGATGTTCAGCCACGTCTTCCAGGAACAGGATGCCGCCATCGACGTTCGGCATATATGGTGTGCCGATCAACGAGGCCACCATGGCAAGGTTGCCGCCCCACAAAACACCGCGCGCATCGACAGGATCGGAGTCTGGCGATTCGAAGCTTAGGATCTCAAGTTCCCCGCGCATGCTTTCGCCAAACAGATCGGCAGTCAAGTCATCCATTTTTTTTGCGCCGAAGTCATAAACGGCGGTTGGGCCGGCAAAGCTGCTTGCACCGGTTTGCGCCAAGAGCGCCAGGCTGAATACCGTGAAGTCACTTTGGCCAATGAAGATCTTGCCGCTGTCGGCAACCGCCTGCCAGTCGATGAAAGGCAGCAGTCGACTAAGACCGTAGCCGCCACGGGTGGCCATGACAATGGGGTGCTTCTGTTTCAAAGCTCGCGCAATACCTGCCAGGCGCTGCTTGTCGGTACCTGCAAATCGTTCATGCACGGCCAGGGCGGTACGGTCGACTGCGGTTTTAAAACCCAGTTCTCCCAGTCTTGCGCGGGCCAGGTCTATGGTTGCGGGGTCGGCGACGGCGCCCGATGGCGAGATAAGGTAGATCCCGGTGGG
>NZ_JBEBUX010000191.1:0-5125 GCF_040393045.1 Pollutimonas bauzanensis
CGCCCAGTCAGAGTCAGGCCTGCACGGCAACGCTTTTAACCCACAATGTCGCTATCAACCTCGTCGACCATAGACAAGAGTTTTTTTATCAAGCGCTCGCGCTGTTCTGGAGGAAACGGAGAAAGCCCCAACATTTCCATGAACCACAGCCCTTCCGTAGCAGCGTGGACAACAGCCGCGCAATCAAACCCCGCCACTTCAACAAATGGCGGAAAACGCTCTTGGAAATACTGGCGTATAGGCTCGGCCGATTCATCAACCATAGAACCTGCAGCCAACATTTTTGTGCTGATGCCATCATTGTCGGCGCGATTGTTGGCCGAAGCTAGAACATAGGCTTTTAGATCGCGGCATCGCGTAGGGCGAAGTTTTTTCGCTTCAAGCGCACGCGCAATATAACGCCGTTGCACAAGGTGGGCATTAGCAGCCTTAAGCAAATCTTCTTTGAATCGGAAGTGATAAAGCAAACCGCCTTTACTGACGCCGGCACGCTCGGCCACCAAGTCCAAGGTAAGGCGATCAGTACCAAGGTCTTTAATAACGTCCAGCGTCGCATCAAGAATTCGCAACTTTGCGCTTGGCCTGCCACGGCTTTTCGGAACTGTCATTTTTATATGTCCCCCCTGCCACTCATCAGAAATTCAGGGTATTCCCCAATTAAAGCATACCTATACTACTATACAATTCGCATTACTATACAGTCCAGACGGTATAGTAATTACTGTTAGCTTTGCCTTGTGGACGTTGTAAGCACAAAAAGAATTTTTCAATTCGGAGCATACATTGTTTTTTGACTGGTCATTAATCGTACGCAACCAAGACGCCTTTACCACCGGGCTCTGGCTCACATGTCTATTGTCGATCACTGCGGGCGCCCTAAGCCTGGTGCTCGGGTTTAGCCTCGCAGCATTGCGAATCAAGGCTGGCCGCCTGCTGGGGCCCGTGCTCACCGCTTATGTTGAGCTAATGCGGAACACACCGCTACTGCTTACCTTATATCTGATCTACTTTGGGCTTCCCATGGTGGGACTCGCCATCCCCACATTCACCTGCGTCGTTGTAGCCCTGGTCTTGCAGCACACAGTATTTGTCTCAGAGATCATACGCGGCGGGTTCCTGTCTGTGCCGAACACGCAAATCGAAGCGGGGCGAGCCTTGGGCATGACACCCTTCGAAGTGTTTCGCATTGTCCGCTTCCCCCAGGCTTTTTCGGCTGCCCTGCCTGCCCTGATGGGCGCCCTCATCATTCTTGTACACGACACATCCCTGGGCGCGGCCATCTCGCTGGTCGATCTGACCATGGCTGCAAAAGTCGTATCGCAGCGCACCGCATCCAGCTTTGAACCCTTCGTGGCCATCGCCATCCTGTACTCATTAATCTCTTGGGTCCTGAGCCGTATCGGCGCTGTTGTCGAACGCCGCACGGCCATTGCACGGTAAACGACCATGATAGATACGCTTATCACCGCAGCGCCGCTCTTATTGGAGGCTGTCGGGCAAACGCTTTTACTGGCGGCCATTTCGATTGTCGCAGCCTTGATCCTGGGCTTTTTCCTGGCCGAACTAAGCATTCTTGGCGGACGCTTCTCTGGATTCCTGGTGCGTTTCCTGGTTGAGGCCATCCGGGGAATTCCCGTCCTGGTCTTTATATTCCTAACCTATTACATCTTGCCTGTCATGGGTATACGCATAGACAAGTTCTATGTAGCCGTTATCGCACTAGCTGTTTTTTTCTCGGCCTTTTCCACAGAAATATTCCGCGGATCATTTCGCTCCATCTCGCGCGGGCAAACCGAAAGCGGAAAAGCGATGGGTATGTCGACATGGCAGATTCAAATCATCGTGTTATTGCCGCAAGTGATACGAACCTCTCTGCCTGCGCTAATGAACCTGGCCGCCATCATTATCAAAGCCACATCCTTGGTTTCCATAATAGGCGTATGGGAACTGACTCTGGCCACAAATGAACTGGTCATGCGCAGTATGGCGCCGTTTACCTTCTTTATCGTGGCGATGATTATCTATTTCATTATTTGCTATTCGATAGTGCGCAGCGCCCAGCACCTGTTACGTCGAATGAACCTATCACAGAAACCCTGAGAACCCATCCTATGCCCATGATTTCCGTACAAAATATATGCAAGTCGTTTGGCGACAACCAGGTCTTGCGCGATTTGTCTTTCAACGTTCAAAAAGGGGAAACCGCTGTGCTATTGGGGCGCAGCGGCTCCGGCAAAAGCACCATGCTGCGCTGCATGAATTTGCTGGAACACTGGGACTCAGGCGAGATTCGGGTTGACGGCGAAGTACTGGGGCGCAAACCGCAGCCCAATGGAGGATGGCGGCAGTGGACGGGGCGCGAAGAAGCCCAGGCACGCCAGCGGATAGGCATGGTGTTTCAGCAGTTCAATCTTTTTCCCCACATGACGGTTCTGCAAAACGTCATGTGCGGCCCCAAGAGAATCCTGAAGCTCGGTACCGACGAATCCCGGGAAATTGCCATGAATCTGCTCAGCCAAGTAGGGCTGGCAGAGAAAAAAGATCAGTTTCCCGCCTTCCTGTCGGGCGGCCAACAGCAGCGTGTAGCCATTGCCCGTACGCTGGCCATGAAACCCAGCGTGTTGCTGCTAGACGAAATCACGTCGGCGCTTGATCCTGAACTGGTTGGCGAAGTGCTGGAAGTCGTACAAGACCTGAAGCGCCGAGGCATGACCATGGTATGCGTCACCCATGAAATATCTTTTGCCCAAGATGTCGCCGACCAGGTGATTTTCATGGAGGAAGGCAGAGTCGTCGAACAAGGCGACCCGGCCACGGTGCTGGCCCATCCATCTACCGACCGGTTAAAGAAATTCCTGACCCGTTTCCATACAGGAGGGGCCATAGCGCGCTAAGCAAAGCGCTGGTTTGCAATTCATGTTGGTTTTTAGCAGTTCAATTTAACTCAACAAAGAGAGATGAATATGTTTAATCGAAAATCTATCTGCTTCATGATGGCATTGGTTGTCGGGATGACCATGGGCATGGCCCGTGTGGCTCATGCCGACAAACTAAAAGATATTCTCAAGCGTGGCCACCTGATTGTAGGCACAACCAGCACCACCCCCCCTTTCGGTTTCAAGAACGACAAGGGCGAACTTACCGGCTTTGATATTGACGTTAGCCGCCTAATTGCCAAAGCCTTGTTTGGCGACCCCAGCAAAGTCAAATTCGAACTATTAAGCAACGAAGCCAGATGGTCGTCCCTGGAAAATGACCAGGTAGACATGGTGGCTCAGTTTGCCACCATCACCCCAACCCGGTTGACCCGCGTCGGTTTCACACCCCGTTATTTTGACACCGGAATGACGGTAGTCGTGCGCAAAGACTCGAAAATCAAGACCCTTGCCGATGTCAACGATCCTTCAGTAACCGTTGCCACGCTGACCGTACCCGAACAAATTGATTCGATCGCGAAGGCTGCGCCTAAGGCAAAAGTAGCCAGCTTTGACTCTGTCGACCAGCAGTCCCTGGCACTGCGCTCGAATCGCGTCCAGGCATTTATGGTCGATTTGCCCATCGCCATGTGGTACGCCGCAAAAGACGAAGAAGTCACGTTCGTGCCTGAACTCTTTAGCGGGTTTCAAAACTACGGGATCGCCTACAAGCTTGGCGAACTATCCTGGAAACAGTTTCTGGACGGCTTTGTTTATGAACTGACATCAGGCTATTCCTACCTGGAGTACGAAAAACTCTACCAGAAGTATTTCAACATGAATCCGCCTCCACAACGCCCCTACGCCATCCAGGCAGGCAAGTAAATACAAGGTCAAGCGCGGCCCACCCGAACCAGAGATTAAGCTAAAACACCATGAATATCATTCCTGCCCAAATTGGTTGTCAAATCGACGATATCGACACGCCAGCGCTTGTCCTTGATCTGGACGCCTTCGATCGCAACATGCAAAAAATGGCCAGCTTCGCACAGGCAACCGGCATTGGGCTACGCCCACACGCAAAAACCCATCGATGCCCGGTCATTGCAATGAAACAGCTGGCGCTAGGGGCTATGGGCCAATGCTGCCAGAAGGTGGGTGAAGCTGAAGTTCTGGTGCGGGGCGGCGTGAAAAACATACTGGTCAGCAACCAGATCATTGATCGCCAGAAACTTCGCCGTCTTGCGGCCCTGGCCAAAGAAGCCGAAATCTCGTTATGCTTTGACGCGGTCGAGCAGGTTGACCGTGCCAGCGAAGCGGCCGCCGAGTTTGGTGTTGAACTAGGCGGGCGTGTAGAAATCGACCTGGGTATGCGACGCTGCGGAATAGCATCGGTTCCAGCGGCCGCCGACCTTGCCTTATATATTGCCTCTAAGCCCAACCTCAAGTTTTGCGGCCTGCAAGCCTATCACGGCGCAGCACAGCATATGTCGGGCTACGAAGCACGAGAAAAAGCCATAGGCACCGCAGCCGCACTGGTTCAAAGCGTTATCGACGCCATTAAGAACAAGGGATTGTCCTGCGAAGTCGTAGGAGGCGCCGGCACCGGTACTTATCACTTTGAAGGCGGCACAGGCGTCTGGAACGAACTGCAGGTAGGCTCTTATATTTTCATGGATGCCGAATACAGAAATATTATCGCCAAAGACGGAGGCCCCTTCCGCGACTTTGAGCACAGCTTGTTCGTACTCAGCACCGTCATGAGCACTGCCGCAACAGGGCGTGTTGTGGTGGATGCTGGATTGAAGTCTTACACTGCGGAAAAAGGGTATCCGCTAGTTCATGGCAAAGAAGGAGTGCAGGTAATAAGCGTATCAGACGAACATGGCTGCCTGGAATTAGATGCCAATGCCGAAACATTAAATCTGGGGGATAAAGTATTTTTAATTCCAGGCCACTGCGACCCAACCGTCAACCTGCATGACTGGTACATAGGGGTACGCAATGGCCGCGTTGAAGCCCTTTGGCCCATTATGGCGCGCGGCGCCAGCAGTTAAAAAATCGCCAGCTTCACCGAAATAAGACGATTCATGCTGATACCCTTTTCTGCCGTTTCTATCGCCAGCCTGCGATGAATCATGGGCGTGACTCTTGCGGAAATATTCCGCTATAAGCACGATCAGAAAATGAGACAGAGAGCGGCTTGCCGC
>NZ_JBEBUX010000192.1:0-5101 GCF_040393045.1 Pollutimonas bauzanensis
CCTGCGCGCCCCGCCAGCCGGGGCACTTCGGACATCGAGTCAGGTATGAGTGACGATTGCAATAGTGACAGTCGTAGAGGTGACGGTAGCCATCGATGCCAAGCACGCGACTCGTCCCAGCGATGTTTCAATCTTCCATGACACAGCGGGGCAGGTTCTGGGAGGGGGTGTTGCAGCGACTTTCGGTGGCGAGCAAGCCGTAGGCGAAGGCAGCCCCGTACGGGGCGTACGAGCAAGGCGATGCGATGTTCGGTGCCGCAGGGCGCCGAACCGTCAACGAGGAGCAAAACATCTCCTCCCAGGACCTGGCACGCGTATCAAGAAAGAATACAAACCAAACGCTTACGGAGCCACCCTCTTCAGCAGCGGCTTCAAATACCCCCCCGTATGACTAGCCGGATCTGCAGCCACATCTTCGGGCGTGCCTTGAACCACGATTCGGCCGCCACCATTGCCACCCTCTGGCCCCATGTCGACCACCCAGTCCGCCGTCTTGATCACATCCAGATTGTGCTCAATGATTACCACCGTATTGCCGCCATCAACCAATTTCCGCAACACCTCCAGCAACAGCGCAATATCCTGGAAATGCAGCCCTGTCGTCGGCTCGTCAAGAATGTAAAGCGTGCGCCCTGTGCTGCGTTTGGATAGTTCCAGCGACAGCTTTACCCGCTGCGCTTCGCCGCCTGACAGCGTTGTGGCGCTTTGCCCCAAGCGTAAATACGATAGCCCTACGTCCATCAAGGTATGCAGCTTACGCGATACCGAGGGTACTGCTTCGAAATAACCCAGGGCTTGTTCCACGGTCAGGTCCAGCACTTCGCTGATGCTGCGGCCGCGATAGCGGATTTCCAGAGTCTCACGGTTGTAGCGCTTACCCATGCACACATCGCAAGGGACATACATGTCGGGCAGAAAATGCATTTCCACTTTGACTACGCCATCGCCCTGACAGGCTTCGCAGCGGCCGCCTTTGACGTTGAACGAGAAACGTCCCGGGTCATAGCCGCGCGTGCGGGATTCCGGCACGCTGGCAAACAGTTCGCGTATGGGCGTGAACATGCCGGTGTAGGTTGCGGGGTTGCTGCGCGGCGTACGGCCTATGGGGCTTTGGTCGACGTTGATGATTTTGTCGAAATGCGACAGGCCTTCCAGCGAGTCGTATGGAGCGGGCTCGGTTTGGGCGCGGTGCAGCTTCTGGGCAACGGCGGTGGCTAGCGTGTCGTTGATCAGTGTAGATTTGCCTGAACCCGATACGCCACTGATGCATACCAGCCGTCCGGCGGGTATGGCCAGGTTGACCGATTTCAAGTTATTGCCGCGGGCGCCTTTAAGTTCCAGCCATTGCTGGTCGGGCGTAACGGGTCGCCGTTCAGGAATGGCGATGCACCGTACGCCGCTTAAATACTGGCCGGTCAGGGATTGTTCGTTGGCGGCCAGTTCCTGCGGTGTGCCTTGGGCAACGATTTGTCCGCCGTGTTCGCCCGCGCCTGGTCCCATATCCAGCACGAAGTCTGCCGATCGGATCATGTCTTCGTCGTGCTCGACCACGATGACGCTGTTACCCAGGTCGCGCAGGTGCTGCAAGGTTAGGATAAGGCGATCGTTGTCGCGCTGGTGCAGGCCAATGGAAGGCTCGTCCAATACGTACATGACGCCAGTCAGGCCAGATCCGATCTGACTGGCCAGACGTATGCGCTGTGCTTCGCCGCCCGAAATCGTATCGGCGCTGCGGTCCAGCGACAGGTAATTCAGCCCTACGTTGTTCAGGAACTGCAGTCGGGCTTCGATTTCCCGCACAATCCTATCGGCAATTTCTTTTTTGGCGCCGACGAGCTCTAGCTCTTGGAACCAGGTGAGGCAGGCGGCCAGTGATAGCGCTTCGACCTCAAAGATGGCGCGTCCGCGGCGTTCTGCCGTGCCGGGCTCATTGCCGATCAGTACGTGGCGCGCCTCGGGTCGCAAACGTGACCCTTCGCAGGCGGGGCAGACCCGGGTATGGCGATATTTACCCAGTTCTTCGCGCACCGCGCTTGAGTCGGTTTCACGCCAGCGTCTTTCCAGATTGGGAATAATCCCTTCGAAGGAGTGCTTTTTGACTGTTGTCCGTCCTTTCTCATTTAGGTAAAGAAAGGAAATTTCCTCGTCGCCGGAGCCGAACAGTACGCGCTGCCGGATTTCGGGCGGTAGTTCTTCGAAGGGGGTTTCAATATCGAACTCGTAATGGGCGGCCAGGCTGGTCAACAGCGTGTGGGCGAATGCATTGCGGCGGTCCCAGCCATTGATGGCACCGCTGGTCAGGCTAAGTTCGGGAAATGCCACGACCCGCTTGGGGTCGAAGAAATCCACATTACCCAGGCCATCGCAATCGGGACAAGCGCCGACGGGGTTGTTGAAACTGAACAAGCGCGGCTCGAGTTCGGTCAGGCTATGGTGACACACAGGACAGGCATAGCGGCTGGAAAACGCATGTTCTTCACCTGTATCCATGTTCAACGCAATGGCTCGGCCTTCGGCCAGGTTTAGCGCTGTCTCGAAGCTTTCCGCCAAGCGCTGCTGGCTTTCGGGTTTAACCCTCAGGCGATCCAGCACCACGTCAAAATCGTGCTTCTCGGTTTTCTTAAGTGGCGCAAGCTGGTCGATACTGACCATTTCACCATTGACGCGCAGCCGCACAAACCCTTGCGCCTGCAGGCTGGCGCATTCGTCTTCGAAGCTGCCTTTGCGCGAGCGTGCCAAAGGCGCCAGGATCGCCAGGCGTGTCTCAGGAGCCCAGCTAAGCACCTTATCCACCATTTGGCTAACGTTCTGCGCTTCCAGCGGCAGCCCGTGTTCAGGGCAATAAGGCGTGCCGACCCGCGCGTACAATAGCCGCAGGTAGTCGTGGATTTCAGTGATGGTGCCTACGGTAGAACGCGGGTTATGCCCCGCTGATTTTTGTTCAATCGATATCGCAGGTGACAACCCTTCAATCAGATCCACGTCCGGCTTGTCCATTAACTGCAGGAACTGGCGGGCGTATGCTGAAAGGCTTTCCACGTAGCGACGCTGCCCTTCGGCATACAGGGTATCGAAGGCCAATGAAGATTTTCCAGAGCCGGACAGACCCGTTACCACCACCAGCTTGTGGCGTGGCAAATCCACTGAGATATTTTTAAGATTATGCGTACGGGCGCCCCGGATGCGGATCGCTTCCATCGATTTCACTAAGTAAGGTCTTTCAAAGGCTAACTTGCTACTATAGCGCGCAGTGCCATTATGTGCGCTGGGAGGTTAGTTGGATTTGTTTTGATACAGCCTCGCAGCGGCTTTTAATTTATAGAGTTTTCATGAGCAGCCCTAGCACCCATCCAGGTAAATCTCCTCGGACCAAGCTGAAATTGACGCCTGTCGAGCGTCGCGCCAGCATCACGCTTGCCTTGCTTTTTGCATCGCGCATGCTGGGTTTGTTTTTGCTGACACCCATATTCGCGGTGGCCGCGCACTCCATACCTGGGGGCAACGATGCCGCCAAGGTCGGGCTGGCGCTGGGCGCCTATGGCCTGACGCAGGCATTTTTGCAAATTCCGCTGGGCATGGCGTCGGATCGTTTCGGGCGGCGGCCAGTTATCGTTTTCGGCATGCTGTTGTTCATTGTGGGCGGGGTTATTTGCGCCATGGCCAAAAATGTCGACTGGATCATCGTCGGTCGGGTGGTGCAAGGCCTGGGTGCCGTTTCGGCGGCGATTACCGCCTGGGTGGCCGATGCCACGCGTCCTGAAGTGCGCACGCGCGCTATGGCGATGGTGGGTGGTTCGATTGGTATTTCGTTTGCCATATCGCTGGTGCTGTCGCCTATGCTGGTTGGCGAGTTCGGACTGTCGGGCCTGTTCTGGGCCATCAGCCTGTTGGGCTTCGTATGCTTGCTGATCGCCGCTTTTGTCGTGCCGGGTGTGCCTTTGGCCAAAACCCCCATTGTGCAGGCCAGTCCGCGCGATGTACTGCGCCATGCCGATCTATTGCGACTGAATTTTGGCGTGTTTTGCCTGCATTTTATTTTGATGGCCCTGTTCATCGTAGCGCCGGGGCTGCTTGCCACGCTTGGCGGTTATGATTCAGCCCGCCTGTGGGAAGTGTATTTGCCTGTCATTTTGGTGTCTTTTGTATTGATGGTGCCAGCTGTTTTTTACACGGAAACCCGGCATGCGCACAAGATAGCCCTGGAAGTAGCCGTTGCCGGCCTGGCGGTCGTGCTGGCCCTGATGCCGCTGGCCAGCCATAGCTTTTTTGCCCTGGTGACGGCGCTGATTGGTTTTTTTATCGCATTTAATATACTGGAAGCCTTGCAGCCATCGCTGGTTTCACGGGTGGCTCCTCCTGAATATAAGGGGCTGGCGCTGGGCTTTTACAATACGGCTCAATCGTTAGGTATATTCGCAGGCGGAGTCATTGGCGGCCTCTTGGCATCGCACGATCGCTCGTCTGTCGTTTTTCTGGTGTGCGCCGCCTTGGCATTTGCCTGGTTTTTAACCGCCCGCGGGTTCAAGTCGCAGTCTTGACGCGGCTAATTCGACCACGCGTGAAAATACGCGGTTATATGGAAAGTCGTGCCGTTATCGTCGATAATGTCACCAATATGAAATTTTAAGTTAAGGGTATTGTCATGGCCTCAGTCAACAAAGTCATTCTCGTCGGCAACCTCGGACGAGACCCCGAAGTACGCTATAGCCCTGACGGTGCAGCCATTTGCAACGTTTCCATTGCCACTACGTCGCAATGGAAAGACAAGGCCTCGGGCGAAAAGCGCGAAGAAACCGAATGGCACCGCGTGGTGTTTTATAACCGTTTGGCCGAAATCGCCGGCGAATACCTGAAAAAGGGTCGTTCGGTGTATGTGGAAGGCCGTCTTAAAACACGCAAATGGCAAGACAAGGACACGGGCGCCGATCGCTACAGCACCGACATCGTTGCTGACCAAATGCAAATGCTGGGCGGCCGCGAAGGCGACGCCAGCATGGGCGGCGGTGGCGGCAACGAATACAACCAGGCGCCAGCAGCACCTCGCGCCCAGCGTCCAGCGCAACCTCGTCCAGCAGCGCCGCAAGCGTCGCCTGCCGCGAAC
>NZ_JBEBUX010000193.1:0-5035 GCF_040393045.1 Pollutimonas bauzanensis
TCAGCGACGATCTTCTTGACGCGCTGTTCGATGCTTTCCATGCAGATCTCCAAGTTGGGAAAATTCCCGCGAATTATAGCCAAACGAAAAAAATATTGGGCGCTGGCTATGACAAAAAAAAACGGTATTACCGGATATCAACGATATTTTGCCTTGATTAGACAAAACGTCTATTCGGAATACCTCTGGGATAAACAGATTTTACCCTACGAGGGAGCCGTCTGTTCGGTATATTACATGTACATGCCGCCATTGACATGCAGCGTAGTGCCTGTGATGTAGTCTGCGCGCGGGCTGGCCAAAAAGGATACCGCATTCGCGATATCGGTTGCGCCGCCCAGGCGCCCTAGAGGAATTTGCGTAAGAATAGCCGAAGCCTGGGCTTCGCTGAGCGCTCGGGTCATGTCGGTTTCTATGAAACCAGGTGCGACACAATTTACTGTGATATTGCGGCTGCCCAGCTCGCGAGCCAAGGCACGCGACATGCCGGCCACGCCAGCCTTGGCGGCTGCATAGTTGGCCTGGCCTGCATTGCCGCTATAGCCTATCACCGACGTAATGTTGATAATTCGCCCCCAACGTGCCTTCATCATGCTTCTTGTGACAGCACGCGACAAGCGAAAAACAGCCGACAGATTGGTGTCAATGACAGCTTGCCAATCGTCGTCTTTCATACGCATGGCAAGATTATCACGGGTAATGCCGGCGTTATTTACCAATATGTGCGGACCGCCATCTTCCTTGCCCAACTCTGCGACCAGGCTTTCGCAAGCGGCCGCATCGTCTACATTCAGGATTACACCCCGCCCGCCGGATTCGGCCAGCATATCGGTAATTTGCTGAGCGCCGGATTCCGACGTAGCCGTACCGACCACTTTCGCACCATGAGCCGCGAGTTCGAGCGCAATAGCCTTGCCAATGCCACGAGTGGCGCCGGTTACCAGGGCCAGTTTGCCTTCAAGTTGTTTATCTTGCATGCGTTTACCCCTGTAAAGTTTCTAATGCCAACTGCAAAGACGCCGGATCAGTAATCGACAGCCCCATCAGATCGCGATCAATTCGTTTGGTCAAGCCGTTAAGTACCTTGCCAGGCCCGCACTCGACCACATGAGTAATACCTTGAGCCTTCATGGCCTGTATGGTTTCCACCCAACGTACTGCGTGCCAAGCCTGTCGCACCAGGGCATCTTTGATGGCGACGGGATCCGACGGGCTAGCCACGTCTACGTTATTGAGCACAGGAATACCAGGCACGGCCACTGAGATTTTTGCCAAAGCCTGTTCGAGCACCGCCGCTGCGGGCTTCAATAGGCTGGAATGGAACGGAGCGGATACCGGCAACACCAGCGCGCGCTTGGCGCCCGCAGCCTTGGCCAGATCGCAGGCCCGTTCGACAGCCCCCTTATGCCCCGCAATCACCACCTGCGCCGGCGCATTGAAATTGACCGCCTCAACCACTTCGCCTTGGGCAGCCTGTTCGCAGAGGGATATGACGACGTCGTCGTCCAGGCCAAGAATAGCTGCCATGCCGCCGGTCCCTACAGGGACAGCGGCTTGCATGGCATCGGCACGAATCCGGACAATGCCCACGGCATCCTCCAGGCTTATCGCACCCGCGGCCGTCAGCGCAGAATACTCGCCCAGACTATGGCCCGCGACCAGTGTGGGAGCCAAGCCGCCAGCGGCTATCCAGGCGCGATATACGGCCACCGCCGCTGTCAGCATCACAGGCTGGGTATTTGTTGTGAGATTAAGCTCTTCGGCTGGCCCGGCGGCGATCAAGGCAGCAAGATCTTGACCCAGGGCATCAGAAGCCTGAAGCAGCGTGCTTTTGACTACTGCATTATCGGACCATGCATCGAGCATGCCTACAGACTGCGATCCCTGCCCGGGAAAGACAAAAGCAATTTTCATATGAATAGTTACTAAGTGAGTTGAAAGCCAGGGGGCCGGCACCGGGCCGGCCGCCGCCTACATTTTGACGAGCACCGAGCCCCAGGTGAAACCACCACCGACCCCTTGCATCATGACCGTATCGCCGCTTTTTATACGGCCATCACGACGCGCTACGTCGAAGGCCAGCGGCACACTGGCCGCAGAGGTATTGGCGTGCCGATCGACGGTAACGATCACCTTGTCGTCGGGAACACCCAGCTTGCGGCTAAGGAAATTGATAATGCGTATATTGGCTTGGTGCGGCACCATCCAGTCTATTTCGTCCAGGCCGATACCCGCCTGCTCGCAGACTTCTTTCGCCGATTTGGCCAAGCTGGTGACGGCAAGCTTGAAAACCGCCTGACCATCCATACGAAGGAAGGGGTCGCCTGTGACCTTGCCGTGCGACACATTGCCAGCTGCGGCCAGGATTTTCATTTGACTGCCATCGGCATTCAATTGCGCGGCAATAATGCCGGGTTCGTCGCTAGCCTTGAGTACGACTGCGCCCGCGCCATCGCCAAACAGCACGCAAGTGCCTCGATCGCTCCAGTCGAGAATGCCCGAAAACACCTCGGCGCCAATGACCAGTGCCGTCTTGGCTCGGCCCGCCTGGATAAAAGCATCGGCTGTCGTGAGCGCATATACAAAGCCGCTGCAGACTGCCTGGACGTCAAATGCGGCACCGCCCTTGGAGCCCAAATTAGCCTGCACCAGGCAAGCTGTGCTGGGGAACACAAAATCGGGCGTCGACGTAGCAACAATGATCAGATCAAGCTCATCGGCTGTAATGCCGGCGTCTTCCAATGCTGCCTGGGCTGCTTTGGTGGCCAGCATGCTGGTCGTCGTACCTTCATCGGCGATATGGCGCTGGCGTATGCCGGTGCGCTCGACAATCCAGGTGTCGGAGGTTTCGATCTGGCGAGTGGCCAGATCCGCGGCCAGTTGGTCGTTGGATACAACACGGGGAGGCAAATAGCCGCCGGACCCTATTATCTTGGCATAAGGCATAGTAGCTTCCAGACACCTGTGCTATGGCGCAGGATCAGATAATTCGTTGGGGATCTTCGCCGATTCAGCCGCTGCGGCTTGTAAACTTTGGCGAAGGCTGTCAATAGCGCTTGTAATACCATCAAGCAGACCATTGTGCACTGCTTCACGGGCGCGCTGCAACGCATAACCGTAAGCATAAGCATCGGCAGAACCGTGGCTTTTAATGACGATACCCCGCAAACCAAGCAAGGCTGCACCATTGTAACGACGATTATCAACACGGTCCCGGAAACGATTGAGCACTGGCTTGGCCAGCATGCCAGCAGCCATGGACAATGAATCGCGCGTAAATTCTGCACGCATCATGTTGCCAACCATTTTGGCCAGGCCTTCCATGGACTTGAGTACGACATTACCTACAAAGCCATCACAGACGATTACGTCGACGGTGCCTTTGCATATATCGTCGCCTTCAACGTTGCCGTAAAAATTCAAGCCGCTGGCGCGCAAGAGCTCTGCCGCCTTCTTGACGATTTCATTGCCCTTGATGACTTCTTCGCCGATGTTGAGCAAACCGATGGTAGGCCGCTTACGATGATCAAGCGACGATGCCAACGCCGAACCCATGATGGCAAATTGCAGCAAATTCTCGGCAGAACAGTCTACGTTGGCGCCCAGATCCAGCATGGTGGTCGCCGCGCCCTTCTGATTAGGAATGGACGTGGCGATCGCTGGCCTGTCGATGCCATCGAGTGTCTTGAGGATATAGCGCGAAATCGCCATCCAGGCGCCGGTATTGCCAGCCGAAACACAGGCATCGGCCCGGCCGTCTTTCACGGCCTGAACCGCCACACGCATGGACGAGTCTTTCTTGCGACGTAAGGCGACCTCTATCGAGTCGTCCATCAGGACGACTTCAGAGGCTGGCAAAATTTCGTACCACCCGCCCCCAAAGCAGCCCTGCTCACGCAAAGCAGCCTCGATGGCCGCAGGATTTCCCGCGAGCAGGAAACGCGTATCAGGGTTCTGCTTCGCAAATTGACAGGCTGCCGGGATGGTTACCGGCAAGCCGATGTCACCGCCCATGCAGTCGATGGCGATTCGAATCTCAGTTTTCGACATCAAGTGCGCAATCTGTAGCGTTTATAGCGAGATCGCAAACAACTGAATTATTCGTCGTTCTTGGATTTGAGCACTTTACGGCCGCGATAGATGCCGTTGGGGCTGATGTGGTGACGCAGGTGAATTTCGCCCGAAGTGGGCTCAACTGCCGTCGAAGGGGCCACGATAAAATCGTGTGAACGATGCATACCGCGCTTAGACGGGCTCTTTTTGTTTTGCTGAACGGCCATGATGACTCCTGTAAACGGGTCGCTATTGTACGCGATGATTCCCGCAAGTTAAGTTCGGTAAAGTTAATCTTTCTTTAGCTGACCCAACACCGCGAACGGCGAGGGCCTAGCCAGATCGCCATCGGGCTCTTCTTCAAGAGGTTCCGACAACAACGTACAAACATCGTGCTTGGGCACATACGGCAAACTGAGGATGATTTCATCTTCGACAAGAGCCAGAACATCCAGGCGCTGCGACCCCAAAATACGTTCGATGATGGCATCATCGGGGTCTGCGTCGGCAGCGTCGTCAACATTGAGCGCTGCCTCGGAGTTCACAACCTCTAAACGGTTATGACTATCGACCGGCCACTCGAACGGCTTCATGCAACGCTGGCACTCGAGCATGGGAGCAGCCTTTACATGCACACGCAAAAACCGCTGCCCAAACGAATCCATTTCACCCTTCACAGTCCATGACACCATCGTGTCGGCCTGTTCAGGCAAGTCTTCAATCAGACGTTCGAATTGATCGATCGGAGCCTGGCCATGCACTTCCTGGCCCGCACGGGTAAGCTCGTACGTGTCAACATACTGTATATCCACGCGTAGTTTCCATCCCGAGACGTAAATCATTATTCAGCCGGCCATTTTAGCCGACCCGATTATTTGCTAGCCTTGATCATTAACAAAAAAGGTGTCGCATAATAATCGCGCTAAGTTATCCTGCTCTTTACTGCTTATCTTTTCTAGCCGCGCTGCAATAACCACGCAAG
>NZ_JBEBUX010000194.1:0-4958 GCF_040393045.1 Pollutimonas bauzanensis
CGTGATGGCTCGCCACGTCAGAAAATGCCATGATTCCTATGCCGCCGATACACCATTGGCGCTTATAGGTGCGAGGGGCGACCCGCAACGGCGTTTGGTGGACTTCTGATATTTAAATATCAAATAATGAATCCTGGATAAGCATTTCATAACGCAATTCCAGGTAGGGCTTTAGTCTGTTCAGGCTGGTGATATCTTGAGGCACGGCTCGCAAGGCGTTGGCATGAGCCTGGGTTTCTTTCAGGTGCTTGTTGATAGCGCGCTGTGTCGCTGCGGGTGTCTTCCGGTGGAACCGCCGATACAAGATACCTGTGAGCGGGTCTTCATCCAGGATACGTTCTTTTAATTCGCGCAGGTACAGGTATTGCCGTTCAAGTAATTCAGTGACACTGAGCAAATCTTTGCCTAGCTCTTGCAAGGGCGACTGACCTACATATTCGGCGTAAAAAGCGAATATGCGTGGAATATCATTAGTGTTCCGTGCCTGAATCAATTCACCCATCAAACGGTTCTTTTCCTGGCGTGCTGCTTCATCCCGTTCTTTATCAGGGTGCAGCGTACCAGCGACTTTGCGAAACAGCTTATTGACCGAAGAAGACTTCATGAGATGTTTTAAAGCCAGGCTTTCATCAAGGCGCTGTTGTTCATGAGCACGTTGTTCCTCGAAGAAACCGTGGGCGAATTCCTGGTTTGTGTACGCTTCATCCTGCTCTTCACCTGAACCGCCTGTTTTGGTTTCTTCAAATTCGGCCATCCATTCCTGAAACATATCCTCGATAAAGGGATCTTCCTCATCTGCCGTGGGAGAGCCGTATTCACCAAATGATAAATCGTCCGCCGGATATCCCGACGCCGATACCGAGTCGGGGAATGTGGCAGCCATAGCTTGTGCCAAACGCTGCCGGATCGGTTCCGTATCCAGACATGAAAAAGGATTGGTTTGCATGGTCTCCAGGTATTCGGTCACCCAGTCCATCAGGGTTTCGCGCTGCCACTGCGCAAGAGACCTTCTGTTGAAAAAAGATAGCAGATGAAGGCAGGCGCCGTGCATGGCGTCCATGTATGCCTGCTCCCCGTCCTGGATGCGCGCGTGAATATCCCGTGAAAATGCATGGATATTTTCACGGAAGCTGTCATTTTCCTTCTGTTGCTCGATTACCCGTTGCCAGGCTTGATCAAAACGCTTCTCTTGCGGAGTTTGGGCGGTTTTGCTTGCCCGCGGGGTGGTTTTGGTGGTGGTTACTTTCATGTGAGCAGTTCTGGGATAGGTTCGAACGGGCAAACTGTAAAGGCTTTCAGAATAAGGATTTTCAGAAAGAATTCCAACCCGTTGTCGGACAACGCCTTCGGCTAATCTGACTTATATTCGAAAACTAATGTCACAATCACACGTCACCGTCAGGAGCAACTTATGAAGGTCATTCACTACTATCTATCGCCACGGTCACCATGGACCTACTTGGGCCATGAGCGTTTGCTTGCCATGACCAAAAAATTTGATGCGGTGGTGGAGCCCAGGCCTTTTGGCTTGGGTGAAAGCATATTCCCGATATCGGGCGGCCTGCCCCTGAACAAGCGCGCGCCGCAGCGGCAAGCGTATCGGCTTATCGAATTGAAGCGCTGGTCTGAGTTTCTGGGTTTGCCTCTTAACCTCAACCCCAGGTTTTTTCCGGTCGACGACCTGGCGGCTGCAAAAATGATTGCCGCCGCGATTAAGCCCAATGGCAACGAAGCCGCCCTGAAACTGGCGGGCGCTTTGTTGCGCGCGGTCTGGGCCGAAGAACGCGATATTTCCGACCCCGACACTCTCATCCAGATAGGCGATGAGAACGGGCTTGATGGGGCTCTTTTGTATGCCTCCCGGGAAGCGGCGACTGACGTGTACGATGCCTATACTCAGGCGGCGATCGATCTTCAGGTTTTCGGCGCGCCCTGGTACGAATACCGTGGTGAATCCTACTGGGGACAAGACAGGCTGGATTTTCTGGAACGCACCTTGGCGGCAAGCTAGCGCATGCCTTTCTATGCCAATATTTGTCTGGCCAAGGTGACCACACCTGCTGCATATAGCTGAAGTCCTTGGATGGCGTCCGGGGCGCCGTTGCCGGCCACACGTATTTCAAAGAAATCTGAAGCCGAGAACATGGCACCCTCGCGAATCCCAAATTACCCCGGCGGCATTTGTGGCGTGTTGTGCATGCCGTATGCAATCCTTCCAGGCAAAACAAAAAGCCCAATCCGAAGATTGGGCTTTTTGTTGAATCTGTTGGTGGCCTGGGGCGGAATCGAATCAACGCGGTTGAGGCCAGTATCCATGCGCTTTTCTAATCGAGCGGGAACGGCGGGGTACAAGCTGGGGTACAGGTGCAAAAAAACAACGAAGAAGGCCTGTGGTTCGATTCCAATATGTGCCGTAACTGTGTGGACAGTAGTTTATGTCGCCCTCTCATAGTTCGCTTACTACGTGAGATTCGTATTCAAGCGTTGCTCCAGCTCAGCGACAACTTGAAGCACTTCATCTATAGCAGGAAATGGCCCGAAGATCATGCCGCTCATTGCTTCGTAATCTCGGGTCAGTGCGTCGTGCATGGCATCCGGTGGCGACAGAGTAAAGGTGCCATGTGCGGCCACGTCCAGACGCAAGTCAGCGCTGCCGAAGAACAGCCTGGCATGTTGTGCGCAGTCCTGTGCAAGGAGGCGATCTGCCATCCATACGTTTGCGTCGGGATGCTGAAGAAGCTGGTGGACATCGTAATAGTGCCGGGACACGCGCTGGCCACCTTGGCGTAATAGGCCTCTGCGATCATGCCATTGGCGCAGGCCATGCAGAATAATGACCTTATCCCAGAAGGTGCGTTCGGGCTTAACGGTCGTCACGTTATGTACGGCCATGTTCAGGTCGGGCAGATCGTTGGCAATGTAGGGAAATACCACGACCATTTCATGTGGGTCCAGCGCCGATTTGGCCCCAGCTTCGATCTTCACGGCGGAACGAATGTAGTCGCCAGGCGCAGCTGTCACGGCGGGGTACCAGAACAGCAGAGTCTGCTGGTCTGGGTCATCCGGATCTAGCTCCAAGCGGAAGCGGTCGGTAGCTATGGTATTAGCTGCGATGGCGTGGATCTGCGTCGTCATACCATCAGCAACATAATGCTGGCAGGCAGTACGGATGCGTTCCAGGCGGATGCGCCGTTGCTTGCCGCTCAAGGCGTCCAAATCCGCAGTTTCAGCGGGTTCGCCGATGTCTTCGCGGAATACGGTGATGTCGATGTCCTCGGAGAATCTGGAAATCAGGCCGTATGACTTGGACAATGATGTGCCGCCCTTGAACAGTAGGCGAGGGCCGCCTGGCGGCAGACCGTTGAACAGCGCGTCCAGCGTCCAGCACACCCAGAAGTCCTTTTCGACATTCTGAACAGCGGTGCCCAGTCGGGCAGCAGTTGTCAGGAATAGGCCGCGCCGCTCATCGTCAGCGGCCTGAATGATGGTATAGAAATTTGGGTTCATGCAAAAGTGTCTCTGCGCATCCGACGGTCGGTGGTGCCGGGGAACGGTATAGCGGCTTTGGTGTCCTGTACGGCGCAGCCCGGCAGTTCACGCACAATTGCCTGCATCCATGCTGGCAACGTGTTTAAGCCTGTCAGCAAGTCCCGACGTATCGCTTCACCTTGTTCGGAGTCGCCCAGCAGTTCGGACAGCCGTCTGACGATGCGGGGTTGGTCTGCGGGCAGGGTGTCTTTGAGCCAGTACAGTGCTTGGACCACACGCATGGCGGGCCGTCCAGCCCAATATAGGCGACTGGGGGCCGTGAGCTTGAATGTGATGGTCAGGTTTCCGAGTTGAATGGCGCGCCGGCGTGCATCAGTGTGGATGGCGACGTTGGCTGGCACTGCGTCCGTCAGACCCAAGTCGTTGGCGGCGGTCATGCCATCGACGAGCAGGCGCAGTTGGTCGCGACGTGCGATGGCATCCACGACGGCGCGGTAGTCTGGAGCTGTTGCCTTTTTGGTCAGGCTGTTTACTTTGGGTCGGTCGTACAGCCCACGATCGATACGGCGCAACTGGCCCGCCGTAACCAAGCGTTGAAGCGCCTTGTCCACGGCGTCTCTGCTGCCATATTGGGAAAAATCGGCTGGCACCCATACCTGGCCAGGCAGCGCTTCATCGATGTGAGCCATGATCCGAGTCTTGAGATCGTTCATATGGCACCTTTGTCCGATATTTGTAGTCTTTTTTCGGACGGAATGCAAATTTGTCCGAAGCTTGTGGTTGTTTTTCGGACAAAATCAATGAAGCTGAAAACATACTGGCGCGTTTACCTAACTGGCAAGTGCCTTGTGGCGCTCAATGAGAGCATGTAGGCTGGCTGCGGTGATGCCACTGGAGCGTTTGCCTATCTTGATAAGTACCAACTCACCTTCATTGACCAGTCGGTAGATGGTTGATCGTGACACTCCAAGTTTCGCCTCTGCAATGCAGATCCGATACAAAAGTGCCTGGTCAGGTTGCTGCGGGGTTTGGTGTCTGGTTGATGAGTAGCCAAAGATGTTTGGTAAAGCCTGTTCCTTCATTACTTCCTCCATAAAAACCTTGGGAAGCACCCTGGGGCGGCATGACCCAAGATGCTTTCCAAAGCAGGCGCAGTTAGCGCCTTCGTAATTGGCCCGCCAAGATGCCGCGATGGAGACCAGTTGCTTGGATCATTTCCGGTAGAGCCCGCCGCTGGCCCACTGTCGTGATTCGTCGGGATGCTGAAAACTGCGGTCTTTGCCGCTGTCATCGATGGATTACGCGCCATCCATCGAATGTGGTCTGCCTTCGGCAGTACCGGCGTCCGTTGTCACGGAACGTCATCTACTTCCCTTGGTATATGCCAGTCGCTACCGGCCCAAGAGAGCAATGGTTTTTCACCTGCTTTACTCCTACCCAGGTGCTTGTCGCCCCGCATGATGCTGGCG
>NZ_JBEBUX010000195.1:0-4787 GCF_040393045.1 Pollutimonas bauzanensis
GCCTGCGTACATGCATGCCGGGCTTCATGCCGCTACATCCTGAAAGACAAGTTCACGAATACGTTGGAGCCTGGCATGTTGTAGCCATACGTATTGGTGTAGTCTTTGTTCAAGAGGTTGTTCCAACGCACTTGAACGCCGACGTTTTTGCTGAAGTCATAGGCTGCCGTCAGGTTGAGCAAGCTGTAGCCGCCCATCCGCTTTTGGCTGGTGTTGGCCGCGTCGTCGTAGCGTTTGCCCGTGAACTGGTATTCAGCACCGACCGTCAGTGCGTCGATGCGGTGTTCGGCGCCCAATAGGTAGACTTGCTTGGCACGGCGAATAAGCTGGTTGCCGGTATTGTCATCGCGTGGATTCATGAAATCGGCGCTGGCGCGCAGTGTCGTGTTGCCGAAATCGTGTTCGCCAGTAAGCGTCAGGCCGCGTATGGTGGCTCGCTCTGTGTTGCTGGTGGTGCAATTGAAATTGGCATCGCAGTCATAGGGATTGATAAGATCCCGAATCTTGTTCTGATAGATAGTGGCTCCGAGACGTGTTGTATCGGTTTCATATCGCAGTCGTGCTTCGATGTTTCGTGATTTTTCGGGCTGCAGATTTGGATTGCCCACAAAGCCCCACATGTTTGGCGAGTATAAATCGGCAAAAGTGGGGGCTCTGAAGCCTGTATTGCCCGCTATCCCGATGCGCCATTGATTGTTCAGATCCAGGTCATAGCTGAGGCCGCCTGTGGCTTGGTTGCCATAGCCTGAGATATTGTCGTTGCGTACGCTGGCCTGGATATGGTGTGCGTCGAAATCGCCCCGGTATATCAGCCCAGCAGCATTGGTATCGCGCCGATTGATTGTATAGGACGACGAGCTGGCCGGCCTCTCTTCCAGGCGCTCCAGAACGACGGAGACATTCTGGTTTTCTGAAAGTTTCAGGTTGTTCAGCCAGGAATAAGACCGTTGCAGGCTGCCGAAAGTGGATGAATAGCCCGAGCTGCGGCTATCGGTATATTCTTTGGAAAAGCCCAGTCTGAGCACGCTTTGCCAGTAGTCGGTGATGTCGTCAGTGCTGGTCAGGGTATAAGCCTGTTGGCGGGTTATTGAGTGTGCCCGGCCAGAGTCCGCGCCCGCGTCAAAGTCGCCGTCGATATAGCCGTTATAGGCAGTCAAGCCTATATGGTGGCCCGCTGCCCAACGATAGCCCAATGAGCCTGACAGTGAGTTCTGGCTATAGCCGTCCGTATCTGGATTAAATGTAAATTCACCCGAGGACCGGTTGCTTGCATTGAAGCCGCTGCTTTCCGCCATGCTGCTCGACAAGGCGTAATCCCACCCGTCTTGTGCGCCTGAAATACCCACGCTGGATTTGAATGTGTCGTAGGTGCCGTAACCGATATTGCCCCATGCGCTAAGTGGCCGGTCTTCACCCGTTTTTTTTGTAATGATGTTGATGACGCCGCCAATGGCGTCTGATCCGTACAGGCTGCTTCCTGCGCCACGAACGATTTCAATACGCTCGATGGTGGCCGGATCGATGGCGCCCCAGTTCGTGGAGCCCGTGGTGCTGCTGTTGATGCGAATGCCGTCAACCAGCACCAGTGTCTGGCTTGGGTTGGTTCCCCGCAGATATACGCCCGTCGTCGTTTGAGGGCCGCCGCTGCTGTAGAACTGCACCCCGGGCTGCTTTGCAAGCACCTCGGCAACACTGTTCTGTCCCGCTTTTTGAAGTGTTTTTTTATCGATGACCGTTACATCGCCCAGTACGTTTTTTTCCAGCTGCGCGGTGCGGCTGGCGGTAACAACGATCTGGTCTAGTTGTCGAACGGGATTGGCGCTTTGTGCCGTGGAGGCCGCTGAAACGAAACAGGAAAGAATAGCGAGCGCTTGCCGGCTTAAAGTGAAAGGCATGATAGACCCTGGAAAACGCGCGTCCCCGCACGTTGTAAAAAATAAGACATTCCCGGTTCTGGGCTGTGGCCCAGGATGCTGCAATCAGCAGGATTCGGAACCAGGAAATGGACTAAGGGGTGATCTAGGCCGGTGTCGGGCTGGCATGCGAGGCATGCTTACCGTTGCGGGGGCAGCACAGTTTTTGCGTGGGGCTCTTGCATTGGGCAAGCGCGCGTCTGTTTCCCGTTTAACTTTCGCAGAGTGTGAGCGGGCATAAAGCCATGACCGCGTTTTTCTACTCCGAAAGCACCTTTATCGTCGCGAAATATATCACAGGCCTCCTATAATGCCGGGCTGTAACCCTAGTCTGGATGTGAGTTTTATGTATTTTCCCCATGTGGAATCGACGCAAGATGAGAGCTTGTCAACGGCGCTTGATGCGGCCATCAATGACAAGACCAAGCCGCTGGGAAGTCTGGGTGTGCTGGAATTGTTGGCCAGGCAGGCCGGCCTGATCCAGAAAACCACGCGGCCCCGGGTGATTGCGCCAGCCATTCTGGTTTTTGCCGGCGACCATGGGGTCGTTGCGGAGGGTGTCTCTGCTTATCCGCAAAGCGTGACTTGGCAGATGGTGGAAAATTTCCTGGCGCAAGGCGCGGCGATCAATGTGTTTGCGCGGCAGCAGGATGTGGCATTGCATATCGTCGATGCCGGCGTCAATCATGATTTCGGGGCCCGCGACGGTCTGATCGCCAGGAAGGTTGGGCCGGGTACGCGCAACTTTGCCAATGAGCCTGCCATGACGGTTCAGGAATGTGAGACGGCCCTGGAGCATGGCATGGCGCTGGCGGCGGAGCTGCAGGGCAATGTACTGGGCTTTGGCGAAATGGGGATAGGCAATACGACATCGGCGGCGGCCATCATGCATAAGCTTGCGGGGTTGCCTGTGGCCGAGTGCGTCGGCGCGGGAACGGGCCTGTCGACTGAAGGAATGTTGCACAAGTGCCGCGTGATCGAAAAGGCCGTGGCGCAGCATGCGCATGTGAGCGCGCCTTTGGATGTGCTGGCCACCTTCGGCGGATTCGAGATTGCGATGATGGCGGGTGCGATGCTCAAGGCGGCAGAGCGGCGCATGATATTGCTGATTGATGGTTTCATCGTGACAGCGGCATTGCTGGTTGCGGCGCGATTGCAGCCGTCCATATTGGATTACTGTGTGTTTTGCCATTGCTCTAACGAAAAGGGACATGGCCGTATGCTGAATGAACTTGGCGCCCGACCTTTACTGCATCTGGATATGCGCTTGGGAGAAGGGACGGGGTGTGCGCTTGCGCTGCCCCTGCTGCATGCCGCCGTGGGCTTTCTTTGCGATATGGCGACGTTTGCATCGGCACAAGTCAGCGGCAAGGATTCGCTCGTTGATGCGCCCATGGAAGCGGGCGGATCGGCATCGCGTAGCCCATTAGCAGGGTTCCGGTCATGAGCACGCCGTCGCAGAACGGCCAGTCGGCTTGCGGCATGGTGGGAGGGTGCGTCCACCAGTTAAGGCTTTTCTTTATTGCGCTTCAATTCTTTACGCGCCTGCCCATCCCACGCTGGGTTGGTTACGAGCCCATGTGGTTGCAGCATGCGTCCCGCTACTACCCGCTGGTCGGTATGGTAGTGGCAGCGGTAACCGGCGGCGTCTATTTTGTGTCGGCCCTGGTTTTGCCGGCGGCTGTCGCGGCAGTGCTGTCCACGATCGCGGGGGTTTATCTGACCGGCGCTTTCCATGAAGACGGCTTTGCCGATGTGTGCGACGGCTTTGGCGGCGGCTACACACGTGAACGCATCCTGGAAATAATGAAGGACTCGCGTGTCGGCGCCTACGGCGCAATCGGCATCGGCCTGCTCTTGCTACTGAAGTGTGCGGCGCTGGCGCATTTACCGATACCTGCAGCCGTTGCGGCGCTGCTGATTGCACATCCGCTGTCGCGCATGTTCTCGGCGGCACTCATCTGGCAGCTGGACTATGCTAAAGACGAAGGCAAAGCCAAGCCGCTGGCGCAATCCATGTCGGGGACGGAGTTTTTGATTGCCGTACTGACGGCATGCCTGGCCTTGGTGGTGGTGGGGTTCGCCGGCTGGCTGTCCTGGTGGGCGATACTGGCAGGTGTCGCTGCGGGATGTGCTTCCACTGCGTGGTTGGCGCGTTTCTTTGTGCAGCGCATAGGCGGATTTACCGGTGATTGCCTGGGCGCCGTGCAGCAGGTTGCGGAGGTGATGATTTATCTGGGCGTGCTGGCCACGATGCGCGGCATGGTTTCCTGATTCTTGCTTTCGTTATGCGTCTTTATCTCATCCGCCATCCCAAGCCGCTAGTGCCGACAGGAGTTTGCTACGGAAGCTCGGATGTCGGCGTGGACAGCCAGGCTATCGACGACGTGATGCGCGGCTTGGATGCGTCAGCGTCATCTGCTGGGGTTTTGGCGACGGCAGGCTTACCGCGGGGACTGAATATCTATTCCAGCCCGCTGCAGCGCTGCACAGGCCTGGCGCGACGCGTAGCAGAATCTTTCGATTGCTCTCTGCCTGTGTTTGACGAGCGGCTGGTTGAGATGGATTTTGGTCGTTGGGAGTTGCGAGAGTGGGATGACATTCCCCGTTGCGAGGTTGATGCCTGGGCTGGCGATACAACGATGTATCGGCCGGGTGGCGGCGAGAGCGTAATGGACATGGCGCGGCGGGTTCAGGCGTTTTATGTTGATGTGCTGTTGAAGCGCCGGGATGCAATCGTGGTTTGTCATGCGGGAACGATCCGGATGCTGTTGGCTTGCCAGGGGAATGAGGCGCTTGGCGATATTGCGTTGGGTGCTGTGGGGTGTACTGTGGATATCGGGTA
The DNA here is from genome assembly GCF_040393045.1 of Pollutimonas bauzanensis. Classification (GTDB taxonomy): domain Bacteria; phylum Pseudomonadota; class Gammaproteobacteria; order Burkholderiales; family Burkholderiaceae_B; genus Pollutimonas; species Pollutimonas bauzanensis_A. The sequence goes on from NZ_JBEBUX010000195.1 coordinate 4,759, forward strand.
TGGGGATGTGGTCGTGGTGGATTGCGGGC
>NZ_JBEBUX010000196.1:0-4634 GCF_040393045.1 Pollutimonas bauzanensis
AGGTGGCTATCGTTTAGGAACCAACCAAATTATGCGGTCAACACGCTGAGGTATCTAGCATTAAATTTTTGTGGCACTACCTAAACGTTCGTTGACGGCGCCCAACCCCTCCCATAAGATGCCCGTCGCCATCATCTAATAACGAAACACCAAACATAAAGGACTAAAAGGATGACACAACCCACTAATGACACAGCCAAAAGCAGTTTCCGTCGAAAATTTCTTTCTGCGGTGCTGATCGGATCGACGGCCTTGGGCATCTATAACGTGGCGCAAGCCTCTGAATACCCTTCAAAACCTATCAAGCTAATAGTCCCGTTTGCAGCCGGCGGCGGTAACGATGGCATTGCACGCAGTCTGGGCCTGTTGCTTTCGAAATCGCTCCAGCAACCGGTGATCATAGACAACCGTCCAGGCGCCGGCGGTAAACTGGGCGTTGAAATGGGACTCAAGGCAGCCCCTGATGGATACACATTAACGCTGATCTCGAATAGCTATTCGGTCAATCCAAGTCTCTACAACTTACCCTTTGACCCCGTCCGCGACATGACACCGATAGGGATGATTGCGCGAGCGCCCTTCTTTCTATCAGTAAACCCAACAGTTCCCGTCAACTCGCTACAGGAATTGGTGTCGCTGGCTAAAAACAAGCCCGGTGAACTGACCTATGCGTCTTCAGGAACAGGTGGAATCTCGCACCTAGGTATGGAGTTTTTTCTTGCCACTGCAGGCATCTCGATGACCCATGTTCCCTACAAGGGCTCGGCGCCAGCGCTAACGGATACCGTTTCGGGGCAGGTCAACGTGATGCTGACAACGGCGGGGTCTACTCTTCCCTACATGGAAGAAAAACGGCTAAAGGTGCTTGCAGTAACCCTGCCCGACCGCGTTTCCTCGGCACCCGACATAGCCACAGTTCGGGAACAAGGTATTCCATATGATGTCACTGTTTGGTATGGCATTATCGGCCCAAAAGGCATACCGTCCGATATCCAGGCCAAGCTGAATAACGCCATCAACGAAGCCGTGTCAAAAGGTGAAATGGCGGAACGCCTGAAAACAACCGGGGAAGCGTCCGCACCTGGCACCCCCGAATCGTTCCAGAAGCAAATTGTTGACGAAATAGCACTTTGGGGCGATGTTGTGAAGCAGGCGGGAGTCACGGTGAAATAGCTACCTAGTCACCCGGCCAGATCCGGCAGCGATACCGATGCAGCGTGTTCTACCAGGAAATCCTTGAAGGCCGTCGCCGCCGGGGATGGCGTACGCCCGGGCGGCATGAGCACCCCGATTTCGCGGAAGGTCGCCGGCCGGAACGCAAGCAGGCGGCAGCGGCTTAGATCCAGTCCATACAAAGAGCTTCGGGGCTGTATGCTTACCCCCATCCCCAAAGACACAAGAGCCACCAGCGTTGAAGTGCCGGTAAGTTCCTGAGCGGCTTCGACAGCGATGCCTTCGCTTTGGAAAAGCATATCGAGCTTGTCGCGTAAATCCACCCCGGTGGGGTTAAGCAACAGAGGATTGCGCGCCAACTCGCGCACACCCACAGCGTCCAATTTCGCAAACGCTGGATCGGACGCAGGCACCACAGCGAGCAACTCTTCATCGAACAACGGCGTGAACACCATGCCCTGCCCACGCGGACTGCGCGACAGCACGGCAAGATCCACGGCGCCCGCTTCTATCTGCTCATGGGCGCGACGCGAGTCGACATCACGCATCTTGACTCTGATGCCAGGATGCTGAGTCTGAAATCTCTGAAGCAGTTGGGCCATATAAGTGGCCGCCAGCGAGGGCAAGACGGCTAGAAGAATCGCCCCTCGTTGCAAGCGCCCCTCTTCCTTAAGCTGGGTAATGACACGGGCAAGCTCCACCCCCGAGCGATTGAATACCTCAATGAGCCTGGCACCTTCATCGGTCAGTTGCACGGATCGCGTGTCGCGATGCAAGAGCTTGACGCCCAGGGCGGATTCTAATTGCTGGACTTGAACGCTGAGCGCGGACTGCGAGAGATGCAGCCGCGCGGCCGCGGCACGAAAGCTGGAACATTCAACTACAGCAGAAAATGCACCTATCTGATTCAAATTCACTCGCCGCAAATCATTCAGCCAGTCTCCCGCCATTGATCGTCTCCGGTTATCAATGCTTCCAAATATACCGCTTGTTCAAACAGTGTAGCGTCAATAAGATGACTGCAAATACCACCGCCCAGTGTTCATTGCAACAAAACCTAGAAAGGGAGACCTATGAAGACGATGCGCCGTACGTTCCTTGCCTCTTGTCTGTTAGCGTTGTGCGGATCGCTGCCCGCCAGCGTGCTTGCCAACAGCTCTGGAGGCTCGTATCCGACCAAGACCATTACCATCATCGTCCCGTACGGCGCCGGTTCAAGCACCGATATTCTGACCCGTGTTGTGGCCAAGCAGATGTCGCAGGATCTTGGTCAAACCGTGATTGTTGAAAACAAAGCTGGCGCCGGCGGTGCCGTGGGCAGTGCGATGGTGGCTAAAGCCACCCCAGACGGATACACGCTAGTCATGGGCACGATTTCATCGCACTCCATCAACCAGTCGATGATGAAAAACCTGCCTTACGATGTACTGCGGGATTTCTCACCAATATCACTGGTAGCCTATTTTCCCAATATCCTCGCGGCCAACAAAGACGTGCCGGCAAGCAACCTGGCAGAACTCGTACAACTGGCAAAGAAACAAGGCGGCATGAGTTTCGCAACCGGCGGAATAGGATCGTCCGGGCAAATGGGCGGCGAACTGCTCAAGCTGCGTACAGGCGCACCTTTGAACCATGTGCCCTACAAAGAAGTCGGCCAGGCCATTACGGACACTATCGCCGGGCATGTGCCGATTCTGTTCTACCAAGTACCGGCCCTGGTTTCCCAGATAAAAGCTGGACAACTCAAGGCCCTGGCTGTGCTCGCGCCGCAACGCACCCCGCTTTTACCCGACGTTCCCACCTCGGCCGAACAAGGGATTGCTGACTTTGACGCGACAGCCTGGATGGGCTTGTTCGGGCCGGCAGGCATGCCCGCCGAGGTGATAGACAAGCTCAACAAGTCTATTCATACCGCAGCGAACAACAAAGAATTAAATGCGCAACTCGCACCGCAAGGCTTCACCATGGTCGGCGGTTCGGCCGCTGACTTCAGGTCATTTGTCGAGAATGACATCAGGAAATGGGCGGACGTCATCAACGCCACCAAAGCCACTATTCAATAAAGGAGGCGTCGATCGTGACAAGCATTGTTCCCCTGCGGGAAGTCGCCCACTCGCGTTCAGGCGAAAAAGGCAACAGCAGCATGATATCGGTAGTAGCCTACGACATGGCCGATTTCGAGCTGCTTCGGCAACAGGTTTCTGTCGAAGCTGTCCGCAAACTATTTGGCCCTATCACCCGAGGTGAAATACAACGGTATGAAGCGCCTCATATCGGCGCACTGAATTTTGTACTTCACGAAGTGCTGGAGGGCGGCCGATCACGAACGCTGGCCTTCGAAGAATCAGGAAAGGCACTTTCGTCCCTTATGCTGACCTTGCCGATTTCCGTGCCCGCCGACAGGCCTGCGCGAGCGGTTCCCGGTAACGTTGAAAAGCTTGCCCCTGACAATCAGCCAACGACATCTGTCGACGATAAAACCGCGAAAACCATACGTTTAGGCGCAGCTACTGCCTGGTCAAGAGACCGCTTCGGACCGGCACAGGATCTGGTCGAGAATGGACGGCTTGATTACCTCTGCTTTGAATCTATGTCAGAGGTCACCATGAGCGCTGCCCAGGTCGCACGACTGGACGCTGATGCTACCGTCGGCTACGACCCCTACCTGATTGCGCGCCTGTCGCCCATCCTGGCCCAATGCAAGGAAAAGGGTATCAAGATCATCACTAATCAGGGGTGGCTGGATCCTGCTGGCGCAGCGCAAAAGCTCAGGCAACTGGTCACTGAGCTAGGCATCGGACAGATCAAGATCGCAGCCGTCGACGGTGGCGTGCTCACCGACCGAATTGCAGATCTGGGCCTCACTTATCTCGAAACCGGCGAACCCATCTCGGAAAGTCGCGACCGCATTGTCTCTGCGGAAGCCTATCTCGGTTGCGAAGGAATCGTCCAGGCCCTGCGCGAAGGCGCCGATGTGGTCATCACCACGCGGGTGGCCGACGCCTGCCTTTACCTGGGCCCCCTGACTTTTGAGTTCAACTGGTCGCTCGACGATTACCAGAACATGGCTCGAGGCATGACGGTAGGCCATCTGATGGAATGCGGCGCACAAGTTTGCGGCGGCTATTTTGCAGACCCTGGCTACAAAGAAGTACCCGACCTGGATCGCGTCGGCCATCCTATCGCGCAGGTCACAAAAGACAGCATCGTACTCACCAAGACACCCGGCTCTGGCGGCCTGCTTACCCCGGCCACGTGCAAAGAGCAGTTGCTCTATGAAGTGGCGGATCCGGAGCGATATCTGGGGCCCGACTGCGTCACTAACCTGACAGCAGTGAGCTTTGATCAAGCCTTTGAGAATACGGTTCAGGTGAATGTGCACGAAGGCGTAGGCGGGCCGAAACCAGCGACGCTCAAAGCGCTTGTCGGTGTCCGTGAGGGCTATATGACCGAAGAGATGG
>NZ_JBEBUX010000197.1:0-4590 GCF_040393045.1 Pollutimonas bauzanensis
AGGCGTGCGCGCTACGGCTGCCGGTAGCCACGCTGCGCGGGGTGGGGTATAGGTTCTACGATCCGATTGAATTTCGGGTTTACTTTCAACCTTGAGCTTTACCGAAGCTTCTGCACCACGACGAACCACAAACGGAAATGGGGAAGTCTGTAATGGATGAATTGACACTGCTTGCCGCCTTGACCGAGGGTATCGAGTTGGCCGATAGCTGCTCGACCGATGCGTTGCTGGCTTTGCTTGTAAGAATAGGCCATGAGCCGGGAGAGGCCGCGATATGAGGAGACAACGTGCGTCGCGAGCTTACAAATTAAACGCCATTCCTTTTTCAATCAACCGCATGGCTTGCTTTACGACGGGGGCGTCTACCATTCTGCCTTCGAACGTGCAGGCGGCACGCCCCAAGGCTTTCTCTTCTTCAAATTTTTTGATCAAGGCTTTGGCCCTTTCAACGGCGGATTCGGTTGGCGAGAACGCGCTATTGGCCAATGCGACCTGAGCAGGATGGATGCAGAACGCGCCTTCAAAGCCCAAGCGGGCAGCGCGTTCGACTACTTTTTTAAATTCCTGTTCGTCAGCGAAATCAGCGACTGAACCGACAAATCCTATGGGTGCAATGCCGGCACGCCTGCAGGCGGCGACAGCCATGACATTCGGGACATACAGGCTGTCGGCGTCAACAGCCATTTGCATGGATACGGCTAAGTCTTCGGCTCCGACAATCATGCCGCAAATCCGCGGGTGGGCTGCCGCAATGCTGTGCATATTATGCAAGCCTTCTGCATCTTCGATCATCACGATAAACCGGGTGCTGCCCACAGGCATTCCTTTCTCGGTTTCGATTTCATCGACGATTTCTGCGACTGCTTGAACGAATTCCGCGTTAGGAACTTTGGGCAGCGTTAACGCTTGAACGTTTTCGCAGACAGAGGCTTCGATATCGCGGACCAGCATTCGCCAGGGGCGGTTCACCCGGACGATGACATCGTAGTTTTGATCGTGGCAGCGTTTGGCGGCCGCAGCGACACTGCGACGTGCTTCTTCTTTGTGCTCCAAGGCGATGCTGTCTTCCAGATCGAGCTGAAGGGCATCGGCAGGCCGGCGCAACGCGCTTTCAATAAAGCGCTCGTTGGTAACTGGTACAAACAGCATGGAACGCCATGCGAAAACGGAATTCATAATGTTGGTCCTGTTCAATTAAGGGTAATGTGCTCGACTTCGGCCAGCACGTCGTCCGTATGCTCGCCCAGCTTAGGAGCGGGCCGTCTGAAGCCGCCAGGGCTTTCCGACAGACGCGGAATGATGTTATGCATGGGAACGCTGCCTAGCTCTTCATCTTCAAGGTGGACGATGGCCTCCCGACCGATGATGAACGGATGGTCGATCAGGTCGGCCACGGAGCATACCGGGCCTGCAGTGACGTTTGCCTGCTCGAACAGGCTCAAGCAGTCGTCCTGTGTTTTTGACCCGATGAATTCCTGAATAATGTTGTCCAGCAAGTCTTTGTTCTCGACGCGGGCATCGTTGTCCTGGAACCGCGGGTCGGTTTTCAGTTCTGGCCGTCCGATGGTGTCGAAAATTTTCATGGCCATAGACTGCATGGAGCCCGACAGGGCAATGTGCTTATCGTCCTTGCAGGCGTAGACATTGCGTGGCGCGGTGTGACTGGATTGATTGCCCGAACGCATGGTGGGCTTGCCGCTTAGCTGGTATTTAGCAGCCTCGGATGAAATCAGTGAAAAAATCGGTTCGAACAGCGACAGGTCAACCACCTGGCCAATGCCGTTTTTCTCGGCTGCACGCAGCGCGGTGAGTACTCCGGCAGCGCCGTAAATTCCTGCGATCATGTCCGCCATGGCCAGCGGAGGCAATGCCGGAGGTTTGTCGGCAAAACCGTTCAAATAGGCAAAGCCCGACATGGCTTCGACCAGTGTTCCGAAACCCGGCTTGGACTTATATGGCCCGGTTTGTCCCCAGCCGGAAACCCGGGCGATGACCAGGGCAGGGTTGAGCTGATGCAGCACATCTGGCGAGAGCCCCATTTTCTCCAGCCCGCCCGGTACGAAATTCTCGACTACGATCTGGGCGCTTTTAATCAACTTTTTAAGCTGAGCCAGGCCTTCTTCGGTTTTGAAATCAATAACGGCGGAACGCTTGTTCCTGCCGTATACCTTCCAGTAAACGGCTTGGCCCGCTTCACGCCAGTTTCGAAGATCATCGCCTTTTTCCGGGCGTTCGATTTTGATAACGTCGGCACCGAAGTCCGCGAGAAAAAGCGAAAGCATATTTCCGGCCACCAAGCGCGACAAATCGATTACTTTCACGCCTGCCAGAGGCCCTTCATGGTTCGGGTTACATGCTTTCATGCGAACTCCAATGAGCTGATATGCAATTGATTAATTAATTTGCGCACCGGAGGCCTTGACGATGTCCGACCATTTTCCAAGGTCGTCAGCGAGCCTTTGCGCGAGCTGCTCGGGGTTGTCATGCAGCATTTCAATACCAAGCTGATCGAAACGATCTTTGACGCCGGGTTCCTTCAGCACAGATTCTGTTGCCTTGTACAAGGTGTCGATGACCTCTTTTGGCGTGCCCTTTGGCACGTACATGGCGATCCATAAGTCGCCGCTGTAGCCGGGGATTTCTTCGCCAATGGCTGGAACATCAGGCAGGGCGGGGTTGCGAGCGCTTGTGCTGACGCCAATAGCGCGTAGCTTGCCGCTTTGGATGTTGGCTATGGATGAGGGCAAGCTGGCAAAGACCATAGGCACCTGACCGCCTAACACATCGGTCATGGCTGGGGCTACTCCCCGGTAAGGAATATGTTGCAACTTCAAGCCAGCTTTGCTGTCCAGCATGGCGCCCAATAAATGGTTCAGCGAACCGTTGCCCGCCGAAGCATACTGATATTTATCGGGATTGTTTTTGATGAGCTCGATGAACTCCTTCAAGTCCTTGGCTGGAAAAGAAGGATTGACGCATAAAACATTCGGTACAGAGCCTACGGCGGCCACCGGTTCGAAGTCCTTGACCGGATCGAACCCCGGTTCCTTGTACAAGGCAGGGTTGATGGCTTGTGTGCTGCTGATGGTAAATAAAATACTGTAGCCGTCTGCGGACTCCCGCAGAATGGCCTGGGTGCCGATATTTCCGCCAGCGCCGGGGCGGTTACTTACAATAAAAGGCTGACCGAGCTGCTGCGCCAACCTTTCGGAAACTATGCGGGCCACGATATCGTTCGTTCCGCCCGGTGCGTGCGGAACAATGACATTGACTGGCTTGGCGGGAAACGCGCCGGCTTGCGCCGTAAACGTCATGAGCCCGGCCGTGGCAAGCAAACATAGTCGAGTGGCGATCTTTCGTAGTTGCAGCATAAACGTGTCTCCGGTAGTTCGTATAAATATTGTTCTTTATTCTTTCATTCGTGCTGGCATATATCAAATATTGTTTTAATATGAGCGACATACATATATATGTATGTCAATGCGTGAATGGAAATAATTGCCGTGGACCGATGACATGACACTTACTCAGTTGCGATATTTTCTGGCCGTTATAAAAGCGGGCAGCATTTCAGGGGCAGCCGTGCAAATTCATGTGGCGCAACCCGCACTTTCCCAACGTTTGAAACAGTTGGAAATCGAGTTGGGGCAACGGTTGTTCAACCGATTGCCGCGTGGCATCGAGCTTACGGCTGCGGGACACAGATTAAAAATCCACGCTGTGGAAATTCTCAGGCGCGTCGAGTCTGTGCACACCGACTTCCTTTCATCGGACAGCAATCCGTTTGGCCATGTGAATCTAGGAATGTCTACCGCCATCAATACCAAGTTTTGCGTGGACGTACTGGAAAGCGTGAGTCGTATGTACCCAAATATTCAATTGGCGCTGGTCGAAAGCATGAGTGGCACGCTTCTGGAGTGGGCCGAAAGTGGTCGCATCGACTTGGCCGTGGTTTACGACACCCCGGTCAATAGCCCCTTGATGGTTCAATTCCTGGCGCGCGAGAAACTGTATTTAGTCAGTAATCCAAGCGCTAAAGATGCGCTTCCCGATGTCATTACGATTCCGGAAATTGCCGAGTTAGACTTGATATTGCCTGCGTTTCCTCAGACTCTGCGGCTGATGATCGAAAAGGTTTTCATGGACAGTATCGGAAAAAGCCCGAAAATTCTGACCGACGTTGATTCGACCTATGCAATCAAGAAGTTGGTGGCGGCCGGTAAGGGGCACAGCATATTGTCGATTCACTCCATGGGCGAAGAGCTGTTCCGTCAAGAGCTGGCTATCACGTCCATTGCCGCCCCTGGCATTACCCGGACTATTAATTTAGTGAGTAATCAGAACCGGACAGCCGACTCGGCCGTCCGGGCTGTCCATAAAGTCGTCACACGTTTGTTGGTCGCCGGGTTGTCGGACGTTGGCGAGCAGCCGTAGTTTCGACCTTAGCTACCTGCCATCCGCCGCTTGACGCAGGGCAGTGTTCCAGTTGACCTTCATGGCAATATCCAGCTAAAAGATCCAATCTCTTTCTGGTTCAAGGATAGCCATGCTTCAGTTACGCCCCGGTTGTGAGTGTTGCGACAAAGATCT
>NZ_JBEBUX010000198.1:0-4424 GCF_040393045.1 Pollutimonas bauzanensis
CTGCCCGCTTCGGAACGGAAGCAAGGCGTATGCGCGGTCAATTTAATGGGAAGATCCTGCTGTGGTGTGATCGTATCCCGCATCGAAGCCGTAAGCGTGATCTCCGATGTAGAAATCAGGTATAGGTCTTCACTGACAATATCATTGCCTTGCTCGTCCTGATTGGGCTCGTCGTCCTGGCCACCTTTGGTAACCCAGAACATATCATCTTTGAATTTCGGCAATTGGCCTGTGCCGAAAAGCGTCGAACTATTGACGATATAGGGGGTATAGCATTCCTGGTAGCCATGTTCAGTGGTTTGCAGGTCGAGCATGAACTGGGCAAGCGCACGGTGCAGGCGCGCCATTGGCCCACGCAGCATCATGAAACGAGCGCCAGACAATTTGCGCGCTGTTTCAAAGTCCAGGCCGATAGGTTCGCCCAGGCTTACGTGATCCTTGGGTTCGAAAGCAAGCGGCACGGGATTGCCTTGCGCATCGGCCTGCACATTTTCAGGCAGCCAGCGCCGCACTTCGACGTTGTCATCGCTGGACGCGCCAGCCGGCACGCTGTCATGAGGCAAGTTGGGCAAGGTCATCAACCAATCGCCAAGTTCGCCCTGCACTTCAGCCAGCGCTATTTCCAGCTCTTTCAGACGTGCTGGAATTTCTTGCGATTCGGCCATTTCTTTACTGGCGTCTTCACCCTTCGACTTCAATTGACCAATCAGCTTGGACACGGCATTTCGCCGAGCCTGCAAAGCTTCGGTTTCCACTTGAACCGACTTACGGCGAGCTTCAAGCTGGCTGAAACGCTCGGTATCGAACGACACGCCGCGCAGGGCCAACGCCTTGACAACCGAGGGCAAGTCTTTACGCAACTGATTGGGATCTAACATGATTAAGCCAAAAATAAATGAATAAGATGAATGATAGCGTTTCTACGCGGCGTACTAGGGAAACGCCATTAACTCGACTTGCTCTGCCTGTCCAGGTCTCGCAGAAAAGCCAGCTTCTCGGAGATTTTACCTTCCAGTCCACGATCGGTCGGTGTGTAGAACCGGGCGCGCACGCCGTCGGGAAAATAATTTTCGCCTGCGGCATACCCATGCGGCTCGTCGTGCGCATAACGGTATGCCTTGCCATGACCCAGCTCTTTCATGAGCTTGGTCGGCGCATTGCGCAAGTGCACCGGAACGGGCGCGCTGCCGTTTTGTTCAACATAACGACGCGCGGCGTTATAGGCGCTATATACCGCATTGGACTTGGCGGCGCAGGCCATGTAGACCACAGCCTGGGCCAGTGCCAGCTCGCCTTCGGGCGAACCGAGACGTTCGTAGATGTCGGCCCCATTCAAAGCCAATTCCGTCGCCCTGGGGTCAGCCAGGCCTATGTCTTCTATGGCCATGCGCACTAGACGGCGCGACAAATAACGCGGATCGGCGCCGCCATCGAGCATGCGCACGAACCAGTACAAAGCGGCATCGGGATCCGAGCCCCGAACCGATTTATGCAAGGCGCTGATCTGGTCGTAAAAGGCATCTCCGCCTTTGTCGAAACGGCGTAGGTCTTGCGACAACGAGGTTTCCAGCCATTCCGCATCGACCAGGTGGCGTCCGGCGCCATGCGCCGACTCGGCAACCACTTCCATCGCATTGATGACACGGCGCGCATCGCCATCGGCCCAACGGGCCAACTGGTCGCGCGCCGCCGGATCGAACTCCAATACATTGGCTTCCGTATCGTCGTCCCCGCGGTCGGCAGCCGATGAATCGGTTCCTGGCGGCAAGTCCTGGTTCAGGATAATGATGGCGCGGTCAATGAGTTGCTGCAACTCATCGACCGATAAAGACTGCAGTACGTAAACCCGTGCACGCGACAGCAGTGCGGAATTGACTTCGAAAGAGGGGTTTTCTGTTGTCGCACCGATAAAAGTGAACAGGCCACTTTCCACATAAGGCAGAAAAGCGTCTTGCTGGGCCTTGTTGAAGCGATGCACTTCGTCGACAAAGAGGATGGTTCGCCGGCCCTGCCCTTGCGCTACTTGGGCAGAGACGACGGCTTCGCGTATATCTTTCACGCCGCCCAGCACAGCCGACATCGCCAGGAACTGGGCATCAAACCCTGCAGCCATCAGGCGTGCCAGCGTGGTCTTACCCACGCCGGGCGGGCCCCAAAAAATCATGGAATGCGGACGACCGGACTCAAACGCAACGCGCAACGGCTTACCCGGCCCCAGCAAGTGAGACTGGCCTACGACCTCGTCCAGCGTGCGCGGACGCATGCGTTCGGCCAAAGGCGCATAAGCGGCGCCGGTGGAAGATGTGAACAAATCCTGGGAGCTCATCATGACAAGTTGCTGGAACCAGGCCTACATTTTGACAACATCAACACCTTTGGGCGGCACGAATTGGAATTCGTTGGCCGCCAACTTGGGATTCGCCACAATTTCGCTGAGTTCAATGCGGGTCACCTGGCCAAACGAATCCAGAAGCTCAAGTCGCGCAGGCATATTGCCCTTGAACGCAATGTCCACATGCGTGAAGCCGGCGTCAGCACCACGCGGCGTGGCGCGCAACCAATCCAGCCCATCTTTGCCAGGCAAGGCTGCAATCGTAAAAGCCTCGTCCAGCGAGCCGGAACCAAACAGTATGGCGGCAGGCGACGCACCGATAGACTTGTCCACCGCGCGCTCGGTGACTTGAGCCAAGTCGGGATCGTACTGATACACCAACTTGCCGTCGGATACGATCAGCTGTTCATAAGGCTTTTTGACGGCCCACTTGAATTGGCCGGGTCGCTTGAAAGAGAACTCGCCGGACTGAGGGCGCTTACTGGCGCCGCCTTTCGCATCGACAGTCTGCTGGGTGAACTGCCCTGTGCCCGAATTCACCTTCGCGGCGAAGTCCCGCAATTGCGCCGGCGCATCGGCCGCCCACGCTGCCAAGGGGCTTGCAACCAACACCGCCGCAAGCAAGGCCGCCTTGAGTTTTCCGGCCCAATGTTTAATCTTCATTTGATGCATTCCCCGCTGGAACCAGAATTTCACGATTGCCATTGGATTGCATGGCCGAGACCATCCCGGCCTGCTCCATTTGTTCCAATAGGCGCGCGGCCCGGTTGTAGCCGATACGCAAATGACGCTGCACAGAAGAGATCGACGCGCGCCGGTTCTTCAAGATGACTTCAACCGCCTGATCGTACAAAGGATCGGATTCCGCATCCGCAAAACCCGTTACGCCGCCCAGGCCATCGCCCGTTTCACCTTCGATCGAGCCTTCCAGCAGACCTTCAATATAGTTAGGCTCGCCTTGTGCCTTGAGAGACTCTACCACGCGATGAACTTCGTCATCGTGCACGAACGCACCATGGACCCGTGCGGGAAAGCCTGAGCCTGGCGGTAAATAAAGCATATCGCCCTGACCCAGCAAGGCTTCGGCGCCCATCTGGTCAAGTATGGTGCGGGAATCGATTTTCGACGATACCTGGAAGGCAATGCGGGTAGGGATGTTCGCCTTGATCAAGCCCGTAATGACGTCGACACTGGGTCGCTGCGTAGCCAGGATCAGGTGGATGCCCGCCGCACGCGCCTTCTGGGCGAGACGCGCAATGAGCTCTTCAATCTTCTTACCCACCACCATCATCAAATCGGCCAGCTCGTCGATGACGACCACAATCATGGGTAAGGTCGACAATGGTTCTGGCGCATCAGGCGTCAGAGAGAACGGATTGGGAATGGGCTCTTCGCGTTTGATCGCATCGCGAATCTTGGTGTTGTAACCAGCCAAATTGCGCACACCCATTTTGCTCATCAGGCGATAACGCTTTTCCATTTCGCCTACGCACCAATTCAGGGCGTTGGCGGCATGGCGCATGTCAGTGACTACAGGCGCCAATAAATGGGGAATGCCCTCATACACGCTCATTTCGAGCATTTTTGGATCGATGAGGATCAAGCGCACCTGGGTGGCATCGGCCTTGTACAGCAAGGACAGGATCATGGCGTTGATACCGACCGACTTACCTGAGCCGGTCGTACCGGCCACAAGCAAGTGGGGCATTTTGGCCAGATCGGCCACGACAGGATTGCCGGCGATATCTTTGCCCAGCGCCATGGTCAGCATTGATGCGCCGGCATGATAGGTTTGCGAACCGATAATTTCGGAAAGCTTGACCATTTGCCGCTTGGCATTGGGCAGCTCCAAGCCCATCAGATTTTTTCCGGGTATGGTTTCGACCACCCGGATACTGACCAGGCTCAAGGCGCGGGCAAGATCCTTAGCCAGATTAACGATCTGGCTGCCCTTGACGCCGGTAGCCGGCTCAATTTCATAGCGCGTAATAACAGGACCGGCCTGTGCCGATACAACCACCGCCTTGACGCCAAAATCGGAAAGTTTTTTCTCGATCAAGCGCGAGGTGAATTCTATGGTTTCCGGCGATAC
>NZ_JBEBUX010000199.1:0-4384 GCF_040393045.1 Pollutimonas bauzanensis
CGTGATGCCTATAATCATCCCACCTCTTAATTAGGAATCATCATGACAATCTCCCTCTACGCCGCTTCGCTTCCTGTATTTAAACAAATGCTAAACAGCATGGACGCTGTTTTGAGCAAGGCCGAAGAGCATCTGGTTGCCAAGAAAATCGACCCCAACGCTTTACTGCAGGCCCGTCTTTTTCCCGACATGTTTCCCCTGCTCCGCCAGGTGCAAGTTGCCGCTGACTTCGCTCGTGGCGTATCTGCCCGCCTTGCCGGTGCCGAGGTGCCCAAGTTCGAGGATAACCAGCAAACCTTTGCTGACCTGCATGAACTGATCGCGAAAACGTTGGCCTTTATCGACGGGTTCACTCCAGACCAGATCGACGGTCATGAAGATCGCGTGATCGTCACCCGCCCGGGCACACCCAAAGAGAAGAAATTTAACGCGCAGTCGTACTTGTTGGCTTATGGCTTGCCGCAGTTCTTTTTCCACGTCACTACTACGTACGCCATTTTGCGTCACAACGGCGTCGAAGTGGGCAAGCGTGATTTCATGGGCCAGTATTAATCTTATTCCGCTTTGGCAGCCTGGACACGACGCCAGCTGCCAAAGTGCTGCTTGCACGGGTTACCGTGATCCACGTGCTTTCCTGCACCAGCTTGGTGACCAGCTCCATGAAGCGCGCAGGCGCTTTGGGAGGAATGACTACCTCGGTCAACAGTGTCCTTAAATCAACGAGCAGGTGCATGCCGGCAGGGCTCAGGTTTGCGGGCGCATGCGAGCGCTTGGAAATGGCAATCGCATGCAAGCCATCGGATTGAGTGCGCGGTAATGCTTTCGTGCGTCCGCGCCTTGGCGAGGTGCACCATAACGCGTCCTGGGCACGCGCTGCAGGACGTGCCAGTTCAATATAGATTCGGGTGGCGTCGTCGGTAAATAACGACTGGGATAACGCACGAACGCTTGAGACAATGCAGACCCCGGGGTGGGGACTATGCTGCGTTTCCCATTCAGCCAGGACGTCGTCCGCGGCTAGCGACCACGACTGCAACGTGATGCGGTTGCTTTCGAAATCAGGAACAACATCCTTACTGAACAAATCCTGGCGCTGGGGATGATCGGCGCGCGTAAAGAAGGTCTGATTGAATTTCAAGAGATCTACAAGTTCGTAGAAGCTCAGGTATTGGAAAATCCGGCGATCTGGATCGAGACTCTTATTGATATGTATATTCCCCACGTACTGGCTCCTCCGCCGGCAACCATGAATGCCAGCTTGCATGGTAGCGAAAAGCGAGCTCGCCAAGCATTGCGAAAACATTACTGCTTGGCAATGTGCGGGGAGTCAGGGTGTGGCGGGCTGGGTCGCGTTCAAGGGGTCAGCGAACGCCAGACTTACGCTGAATCCGGGGTCGGTGTTGTGCAGTTCAAAGCTTGCATCGTGCAGGCGCGCGATGGCGATAACGGTGGCCAAGCCCAATCCATGACCGGGTATGTCGTGATTCAAACGGTAGAATCGTTCGCCGATCCGGCGTTGTTTGCTGGGCAGAATGCCCGGTCCGTTGTCGGTCACGACAATCCTGGCCTGCTCCTGACGTTCGGCTTTTTCGACAGTGACAAGTATGCGGGCGCCGCTGCCTGCATACTTCAGTGCGTTGTCGACAAGGCAGGCGATGGCTCCGGCCAGCAGGTCCCGATCGCCTAATATGCAAACGGGGCCAGTGCTGGTCAATTGCAGCGTCGCTTGTTTTTCTTCGGCGACGGCCTCGTATAGCTCAACGACATCGCGGGCAATAAGGTCGAGGCGGGCTTCTTCGAATTTCTTCCGTCTGGCGCCGGATTCGAACTCGGCAATTTGTAGCAGTTTCTCCGAGACTTTGGCCAGATCTTCTATTTCGCCAGCCAGGAACACCACGCTGTTTCTTAGTTCATCGTAAGAGCTTCCGGGGCGAAGCGCTGTACGCAACCTCGCCAGTATCCGGGTCAGTGGCGTGCGTAAGTGATGGGCTACTGAATCCGATACGTTGCGCACCCCGTTCATCAGTTGTTCGATCCGGTCCAGCATATGATTGATATCGCGAGTCAGCAGCGCGAATTCATCTTGCCGATGCCCTAGAGGTATGCGTTGCGTGAGCTGGCCGGCGGCGCCTATCTGTGTTGCGGTTCGACGAATGACTTCGACGCGTCGCTGCAGCGTACGCCGAAAAAGGTATGCGCCCAGCAGTACAAGCATCGCGGTCACGCTGATCGCCGCCAGGCTGATGTGTTTGATGAGCAATGTAATTTCATGGAGATCCCGCAGGTCGTGGCCGACGATGAGCTTGGAGCCGTCGGGCAGGCGGCGGGCCACCAGGTAGCCGTGGGCTGCCCGGCCTCTTAACGTCACCGCATGGTTAAGGCCGGATTGTTCTAGCGCCGATAAAACAGCGTCGGGTTCGATGTTTCCGGCTAACGGGTGTCCTTCCCGGTCCAGCAGCAGGAACATTTCAGTTTCCGAATTAACTGTGTCGCCCAGTTCCAGCTTGATCTCGTTGAGCAGTCCGGGCAAGCCGCGCTGATCGAAGTGGGCGCTCATTCGTTGCGCAGTCGTTGCCACTTGCCGCGAGAACTGAGATTCCAGTATTCCCACGGTCTGGTAGTAAAAGAAGGCCAACAGTACCAGCGAGGTGGTCAGTGCGAACAAGCTGTAGTTGAGCGTCAGCCGAAATGCGACCGAACCCCACACTTCACGCAAGGTCTCTTGGAGACGGGCGATCATGGCAGCGAGTCGGGCCGCTGCGAGTCGCCTCGTGCAGAGATCATATAGCCGGTTCCGCGCACCGTATGTATAAGCGCGACATCGAAGGGCCCATCTATTTTTTGACGCAGCCTGCTGATCTGCACATCGATGACATTGGTCTGTGGGTCGAAATGGTAGTCCCACACCGACGCAAGCAGCATGGTCCGCGTGAGCACCTGGTCAGAGTTCATCATCATGTAAACCAAGAGCTTGAATTCGCGGGGTTGTAGCGATATCGGCATTTCCGCCCTGGAAACGCGCCGTGTCACAAGATCCAGTGTAAGGTCGGCAACCTGCAGTTGGCGGACTTCGTAATTGGTGGAGGAGCGTCTTACCAGCGCTTCTATGCGCGCGGACAGTTCGGGAAAGGCAAAGGGCTTGGTCAGGTAGTCGTCGCCGCCAGCCTTCAGGCCGCGCACGCGTTCGTCCAGCCCGGTCAGCGCGCTCAGGACAAGCACCGGTGTCTTCTTGCCTAAGGCGCGCAGCGTGGAAAGGATGGATAGCCCATCGATATCGTTGGGGAGCATGCGGTCAAGAATGATGACATCCCACTGCTCGCCAGTTGCTCTTTGCATTCCGCTGACGCCGTCCGGACAGATGGCGGCAAAATGCCCTTCCTCTTTCAGGCCGGTCGCGATGTAGCGTGCGTTGTCGGCATCGTCTTCAATAATCAGGCAGCGCCACATAAATTATTTTCCCGGGCAATCGGCAGGGCGTTGCGGGATGATGTCTGCCGAACCCTGAATCTTAACGCTTAACCGTGTCCACCACCTATTTTGTACAGGCACATTGCCGAACGGTAATGTTCCTGTAATGCTCTATACCTCAAGTTTTCACTACCATGCAGTCTGGCTTTTTCAGCCTGCATACCGCAGTCATCCAATGCCTTCCGTAGCATCATCGAAAGGCTTGCTTGACAAGAATCGGAGGAAAACCAAGTGAGGGGTAGTGATGGGAATACGGTCTAAACAAGACCTGTGGTCGGGGATTATGTTCCTCGGTGTTGGCGTGTTTTTCGCCTGGGTCGCAACTGGTTATCAAATGGGGACGGCAGCTCGCATGGGGCCTGGCTATTTCCCTTTCTGGCTGGGTGTGGTGCTGGCGCTTTTGGGCATTGTGATCACGTTGGGCGCACTGTCGCCCAAAGCCGAAGAAACCGAAATCGATAAATTCGATTGGCGCATCGTCGGTTTGGTCGTGGGTTCTGTGGTGCTTTACGGTGTATTGCTGGAGCCGCTGGGCGTTTACCTCTCCACTTTCATTCTGGTGGTGGTAAGTAGTCTTGCGGGACATGACTTCAATTGGAAAGTGGCTGTTGCCAATGGCATCTTCCTGGTGGTGTTTTCGTATCTGGCATTCGTCAAAGGTCTGGGGCTTATTTTCCCCCTATGGCCGTCCCTGAGCTTTTAATTGAGGAACAGCCATGGAATTATTCGATAACTTGATGCTGGGCATGACTGTCGCTTTCACGCCCGAGAATCTCATGTACGCGTTTTTGGGCTGCTTGCTTGGCACCCTGATCGGCGTGCTGCCTGGCATCGGCCCTGTGCCGACCATCGCGATGCTGCTGCCCATCACTTATGTGTTGCCGCCTACTGCCGGGCTGATCATGCTTGCCGGTAT
>NZ_JBEBUX010000200.1:0-3958 GCF_040393045.1 Pollutimonas bauzanensis
AGTAAGGCGCGCCTGCAACGTCCTATCGTAATCATTATCTTCGCCGAGCTGTTCTGTACGTCGCTCTGGTTCAGCGGCAATAGTTCGGCCGACGCGCTGCGACTCCTGTGGGGCCTGGATGCGGCGGGTATAGGCTGGCTGACCAATGCAACACAATTTGGCTTCATTATTGGCACGCTTTTGCTGGCTTTAAGCGGGGTTGCCGATAGGTATCCGGCGAGTCGGATATTTTTAGTTTGCAGTATCGCAGGGGCCTGCGCTAATGCGGGCTTCGCGCTCTTGAGTCAAGGGTTGATGAGCGCTATTGGCTTTCGCACGCTTGTCGGGCTGAGCCTGGCCGGCATATATCCCATCGGGATGAAGCTGATATTGACCTGGACGCGTCAAAATACGGGTATGTCCCTGGCGTTGCTGGTTGGCATGCTGACTTTAGGAACTGCTCTGCCACATGGGGTAAGGGCGATAGGCGCTGCTTGGCCTTGGCAGGCTATCGTTTTGACGTCGTCCATATTGACGCTTATAGGCGGCTTTATGGTTTACCTGCAGTCCGATGGGCCTCATCTCAAACTCAAGCGAGGTGCACAGCCCGCCTTCAATTGGAGTGGCGTCCTGATGGCGTTTAAGGCGCCCGATTTTCGTGCGGCCGCCATTGGCTATTTTGGGCACATGTGGGAACTTTATGCGTTCTGGACGATTATTCCTCTATTCTTAACAAGCACTCTGGACCAGAATGTTTCCACCTCTGTTACGTCAGGTTTGGCCTTTGGGGTCATCGCGGTGGGCGCTTTGGGTTGCGTGGCGGGAGGCTGTATGGTTGGGCGGTTTGGTAGCGCACGCGTTGCATTCGTGGCACTGACGACCTCCGGTACCTTGTGCGCTATGTACCCGTTGCTAGTTATTCCTACCGGCTTTATGCTCGCTGTGTTTATTTTATGGGGCGTGGCAGTCGTAGCTGACTCGCCTCAGTTCTCAAGCTTATCGGCGCAGGCGTGTCCACAGGACTATGTAGGGAGTGCGCTCGCCATCCAAAATAGCATTGGATTCTCGCTGACCCTGGTGTCCATCTCTTTGGTGACCAGTTTGTACGGGGCAATAGGGGCCTATGTGTCGTGGGTATTGCTGCCGGGTCCCATCATTGGCCTATGGGCAATGCGACGGCTGGCATTCAAACGAAGTTGAACTTGTCAGGCGAAGTGTCCGGCAGAACATTACTGAGTATTGAGAAGGTATTCAGCCGATGACACTGGGCCACGTCCAGGTCAGGATTTCCTCGTTATCGGTGCCTTCAGTGTGCGCTTGTTCAATGCTTTCGATGATTTGGCCCTTGAGCCATTCCTTCAAGTGTGAGCCTGTGTTCTGCAACGTTGCAACACGGTCAATGACATCAATCGCCAAATTAAAACGGTCGACTTGGTTTTGAATAGCAAGTTCAAAAGGTGTATTGATATTGCCTTTCTCTTTATAGCCACGTACATGAATATTGGAATGATTCGTTCTGCGGTAGGTAAACTTGTGGATCAGCCATGGGTATCCATGAAAATTGAAAATTACTGGCTTATTACGGGTGAAGAGGGCGTCGAAGTCTGCGTCGGATAAACCATGAGGATGCTCTGTGTCGGGCTGAAGCCGATACAAGTCCACCACATTGACAAACCGGATTTTCAGATCGGGAAGATGTTCCCGCAGGATGGCGACAGCCGCCAGCGCTTCTTGAGTCAAGATATCGCCCGCGCACGCCATAACAACGTCCGGTTCTCCGCCGGCATCATTGCTGGCCCATTCCCAAATACCGATACCCTTGGCGCAGTGGATAGCTGCAGCATCCATATCCAAGTAGACTAAATGCGGCTGTTTGTCGGATACGATTACGTTTACATAATCAGTACTGCGCAAACAATGGTCGGTTACGCTGAGCAGGCAATTCGCATCGGGAGGCAGATAAATACGCGTAATCTCGGCACTTTTGTTGCTGACGACGTCAAGAAAGCCCGGGTCCTGATGCGTGAAGCCGTTGTGGTCCTGCCGCCAGACCAGTGATGAGATAAGAATATTAAGTGAAGAAATCGGAGCCCGCCAGCGCACTTCGAGCTTGGCTTTATCGAGCCATTTGGCATGCTGGTTGTACATCGAGTCGATAATATGGACAAAAGCCTCGTACGTATTGAAAATTCCATGGCGGCCCGTTAATAGGTAACCTTCCAGCCAGCCCTCGAGCGTATGCTCGCTAAGCATTTCCATCACACGGCCATCGGGAGCTATATCCGTGCCATCGGCATCCTCTGGTTTGATTGCAGCCAGCCAAGTTTTCACGCTAGCCTTATAAATATCCTGTAAACGGTTCGAGGCATTTTCATCCGGACTGAATACTCGAAAGTTGTCCATATTAAGTTGCATGACACGGCACAAAAACTTGCCAAGGGTTTCGGTGGGTGAAGTGTTCGTGGTTCCCGGACTATCTATCGGAACAGCAAAATCGCGAAAATTAGGAAGAACGAGGGGTTTGCGCAGCTTGCCTCCGTTGGCATGAGGATTGGCGCTCATTCGCCGGTCGCCCAAAGGAGCAAGTTTCCGCAGTTCAGGTGACAAGATCCCCGTCTCGTCAAATAGCTCTTCGGGCCGATAACTGCGCATCCACTGTTCGACGATACGTAGATGTTCAGGGTTCGATTTGACAGCGGTGACAGGGACCTGATGGGCCCGCCAGAAGTTTTCTATCTTTTTACCGTCCACCTCTTTTGGGCCGGTCCAACCTTTGGGAGACCGAAGAATGATCAAAGGCCAACGCGGCCTGTCGGGCCTGCCGGTTGTGCGAGCCTCTTTTTGAATAGCGCGAATTTGCAGCACGCAAGCCTCTACTGTTGATGCCATTTTTTGATGCATCAATTTAGGCTCGTCGCCCTCGACTACGTGCGGCGTCCATCCGTATCCCCTGAAAAGATCTTCCAGCTCCTGTGACGTAATACGCGCGAGCAGGGTGGGGTTGGCTATCTTGTATCCGTTCAAATGAAGGATAGGCAGGACTGCGCCATCGCGAATCGGGTTCAGAAACTTATTGGAATGCCATGATGTGGCCAGTGGCCCAGTTTCGGCTTCCCCGTCACCCACCACGACACTGACGATAAGGTTGGGATTGTCGAATGCCGCTCCAAACGCATGCGATACGCTGTAGCCCAATTCACCTCCTTCATGAATCGATCCGGGTACTTCCGGAGTGCAATGGCTTCCAAGCTGACCGGGAAATGAGAAAGCCCTGAACAGATTAAGCATACCGGCTTCATCCTGACTTTTTTCTGGATAAATTTCTGAGTAGGTTCCTTCCAGATAGCAGTTGGAAATTACCGCCGGAGCGCCATGGCCTGGACCCGAAAGAAAAATCATGTCTAAGTCGTACTTGCGGATGACTCGGTTAAGATGAACCCAGATAAAAGTCTGGCCAGGGTCGGAACCCCAATGGCCCAACAGGCGATTCTTGATGTGTTCTGCATGCAGCGGCTTCTTCAACAGGGGGTTGTCGTGAAGGTATATCATGCCGGCACATAGATAATTGCAGGCGCGCCAGTAGGCGTCGATCGCGTTCAGGTCATTCGTGCAAAGAGGCTGATCGACACTGGCTAGTGGGCTATTCTGAGTTGATGTCATGATCACCTGGCTCCTTGGGTTGACACAAAAAATTTTGTAGCAGTTTCAAGGGAAAACAAGAACGACAACATCGCTTGTGGCTTGATCAATTTACTGTGGCTCGGCGGCTGCTGACAAGCGGCTTTTTTCATGGCATTGCGAGTACCTGCCTTTAGATTCAGTTGATGCTACGCTAGGCAACTAGAAACCTTTGGGTGGTGTCTTTATGTTTTCGCACATATTCGTTGGGGTCACCGATTTCGACCGCGCGCTGCATTTCTATGATCGTTTGTTTTCCGTACTAGGTGTAGAGCAGCGATTTTTCGATGCCAGTGTGCCC
>NZ_JBEBUX010000201.1:0-3916 GCF_040393045.1 Pollutimonas bauzanensis
TGTTGGTGGCTAACACTGCCTTGAGGTTTTTAAGCGCCTTTTTCGTGTTGGCGCTCGTGCTGGCATTGACTTGGCGTGATCTCAGTGCCTATGCGTTATTCGACGCTGTGGAGTCCGGCCTCCACAGGGATTCATTCTTCGCTTACTCACGTCTGTGGTGGTTGGGAGCGGGCGCGGTGTTGGTATTGACAGTCGCTTCGCGCAGCCGCGACGCTACGTTCTGGACCCCATTGGCTTGGGCATTGGTGTGCCTGGCTCAAATGACGGCGTGGCTGACGCCAGCCCCCGCTCTGTACGGTTTCGCTTCCCTGTGGCAGGAGGCGCCCATATTGGCGTTGTTCTGGCTGGCCTGCGCTGTATTGCCCGTGCTGGTGCTGGCTGCCATGTTGTGGCGGGTGCGTGATCTGCCCGCTATCGTGCGTGTCGGAGCCCCCGTGGCTTTGGCTGTGGCTAGCCTGGGATGGATGGGCGCGCCGGGGATTGCGATGGCGCTGGTCTGGCTTGTCTTGGGGTACGCATTTGGGCGGCGCACCTTGCTGGTGTTCGGCGTGCTTGCTCTGTTGGCCTATCTGTCCCGCTTCTATTACCTGATGGATTCGACCTTATTACAGAAGTCATGGGTACTCTGCCTGACAGGAGCTTGGTTGCTGTTGTCGTGGTACGTGTTGCGCAAGCTTGTACGTAAATCTGGCAGCCGGGATACGGATGTGGCCGGGCACATTGACCGAAAAGCGGGTTCGCGTCAGGTGTGGCGCGAGGCAGGGTTGCTGGGCGGGCTGGTGTTGATATTGCTTGTTGTTAATACGGGCATTTATCAGCGTGAGCAAATCCTGGCGACGGGGCAGCGGGTCGTGCTGGCCTTGGCCCCTGTGGATCCGCGGTCTTTGATGCAGGGCGATTACATGGCGTTGCGTTTTGCGGCGGCGAATGAAATTAAAACGATGCTGGCCCAGGCGCCGGCAGCATTGGCACAGGAAATCGAAGACCAGCAAGGCGGCTATCTATTGCTAACACCTGATGAGCGGGGGGTATACCAATTGTCCTCGTTGGCAGCGAAGGTGGGCACACAGCCAAATGCGCCAAGCACAGTGCCGCTGGAGTTTCGTCTTAGGGGCAACACGGTCAGGATAGTTACGGACGCATGGTTTTTCCCTGAAGGGGAAGCCTCGCGCTTCGAACAGGCGCGTTACGGTAACTTCCGTGTCGACAGCAAAGGTAGAGGGCTGTTGACGCAGATGCTGGATGAACAGCTCAAGCCTTTGCCTTAGGTCGATGATGGCAACTTGAAGCGGGCGGCCCAGTGGGATTGGGCCGTCTGCCAGAAAGAGGGCACGCTGGTATCGGTCAGTGGTTCAAATCCCAGCGCTTGCCACGCCTTGTTTAGCGTAGACAACGGTTGCGTCAGGTTTAGCGCTGTCGCGTGGTTTTGCTTGGACAACTTGCGCCCGGCGTCGTCCAATAGCAGCGGAACATGCAATACCCTGGGATAGGGGATGTGCAGGCAGCGCGCCAGGATTTGCTGCCGGGCGGTGGAGTCCAGCAGATCGGTTCCCCGCACGATGTCGGTGATCCCCTGGTCGCCATCGTCGACGACCACGACCAATTGGTAGGCCCATAGGCCGTCAGCGCGCTTGATGATGAAATCGCCCACTTCGGTGGCGACATCCTGTTGTTGCGGCCCCTGCCATCGATCGTCAAAATGTTCGATTCCCGGCGGTACCTTAAAGCGCCATGCACGCGCCTGGCGGCCCTCAGGCAGGCCGTTACGACAAGTGCCAGGGTAGGCCCCTATAGCGAGCTCCTGGCGTGTGCAGGCGCAGCCGTACACCAGGCTTTGTGCATCAAGGGTATCGAAGGCGCGCTGATACAGCTTTAAACGCCGGGATTGCCAGACGGGTTCGCCGTCCCACTGCATTCCCAAGGCCTGCAGCTGGCCCATGATGGTGCGGTCGGCGCCGGGCACTACCCGAGGGGTGTCGATGTCTTCGATACGCAGCAGCCATTGGCCGCCGTGAGCTTTGGCATCAAGAAAGCTGGCCATGGCTGCCAGCAAGGAGCCGTCATGCAGAGGACCGCTGGGGCTGGGGGCGAAGCGCCCCTTGTAAGGGCGCTTGTCGCCTATTGCGTCTGACGCCATGCCGCAGGACCTGTTTAATGCGATAAACGGGCGGAGTCGTCGGCCAGGAGTTCTTCGAATACCAGGTGGTCGACTTCGGCTTCCTGGCTCCATAACACCATAAGGGCGATGATCTTGATCTTTTCAAGAGAAATCGGCGATTCGGTGGTGGCTTGTGCGCGATCAATGAGGATTTCGCGCAGAGCCGTAGGCAGGACGCCCGAGTTTTCCAGGAAGGTAATGAAACCTATGGCCTCGGTTCCCAGCGTTTGATATTCATCGTGGGTGAAGATGCGCCGGCTGTCGTCTTGCGGGCTTTTGGCCAGCTGCCCACATTGTTCCGTGGTTTGCGCCAGCCCGTGCAACCAGCCCAGGGCATCGTTGATGTCTTCGTCTTCGAAACCTACGGCGGCCAGCTTATGCGCAAGGACATCAGCCTCGGGGCACGCTTGCGGTGTATAGTAAGTTTCGAATAAATAAACCAATATGTCGAACATATGCGATTCCGGTTGCCGTTTGCGTAAGTCTTTGCGTGTGCGAAAGTCAGTGAATGGGTAAGAGCTTAACCGGTAAAGTTAGTGACGACTTTACGCTGATTTGTTCACTGGGGCAAATCAGCCTGTTGCGGTAATCAGACGCCTGGCCTTGTGCGCCAGGCCAGGTGTATCAAGTGCAGCGTAATCTGACTTTGGGGATGTCCATGGAAGAGCTAAAACTGGCGGAGCGCACTATTGATCCGTCCCGGGCTGAAACAATTGCGGTCCCACCGGCAGCAAGGCCGGGTGACCCGTTAACGGCAATCGACACGCCCAGCCTGATTTTGGATTTGGATGCGTTTGAAGAAAACCTGCGCACCATGCAGGTATTGGCCGAACGCCATGGCGTGGCGCTGCGCCCCCATGCCAAGGCCCATAAGTGTCCTGAAATCGCCTTGCGGCAAATTGCCTTGGGTGCCGAAGGCATATGCTGCCAGAAGGTCTCGGAGGCAGTGCCTTTTGTTGCGGCGGGCGTGCGCGACATACTTATTAGCAACGAGGTGGTGGGGCATGCCAAGCTTGTGCTGCTTGCTCGCCTGGCAAAGCAGGCAAACATCACGGTTTGCGTTGATCATCCCAAGGCAGTAGAGGCATTGTCCGCGACGATGCTGGAGGACGAGTCGCATGTCAATGTCCTGGTCGATATCGACGTCGGCCAGAAGCGCTGCGGCGTGCAGACACCTGACGAGGCGCTTGCCCTGGCTCAGCTTATCCAGAAATTGCCCAATATCAACTTTGTCGGAATCCAGGCCTATCATGGGGGCTTGCAGCACAAGCGTGCGTTGGATCAGCGTCAAAAAGCCTCTGACAAGACTGTGCGTCTAATCCGCCAGTATCTCGATGCCTTGGCCAACGCGGGCATCGCGTGCCCTGTAGTCAGCGGCGGGGGGACTGGCAGCGCTGTTTTCGATGTGGCAAGTCAGGTATTTACCGAGATACAGGCGGGTACCTACGCCTTCATGGATACTGACTATGCAGGCATCGATTGGGGCGAGGCCTTGTCCTTCCGGCACAGCCTGTTTCTGCTGGGTACCGTGATGAGCACACCGACGCCCGAGCGCGCTATTGTCGACTTTGGTTTGAAGTCGACCAGTGCCGAAAGCGGTGCGCCGCAATTGATAGGCTACAAAGAAGAATTACGCTGCGTGGCAGTGCATGATGAGCATTGTATTTTGCAGGCTGCCAGCCGGCGGGATCGTCCTGACATTGGGACGCAGTTACGGCTTGTGCCGGGGCATTGTGATCCGACGTTCAATTTGCATGA
>NZ_JBEBUX010000202.1:0-3737 GCF_040393045.1 Pollutimonas bauzanensis
AAAAAAAGCCCGCCAATCACAAACGAACTGGCAGGCCCTTTAACCGACAATCACCGATTAGTTAAAACGGTGGATCGTCATCATCCGCACCAACAGCCACAACCGCTGACTTCGCAGCCTTCTTCACTGCAGCCTTGCTGACCGCCTTCTTGGCAGCCGTCTTGGTCGCTGTCTTGCTAGCCACTTTCTTCACAGCAGTTTTCGTAGCCGTTTTAGCGGCCGCTTTTTTAACTGCTGTCTTCGTAGCTGTCTTGGTCGCCGTTTTCTTCACTGCGGTCTTGCTGGCAGTTTTAGACGCCGTTTTCTTCGCAGCCGTCTTGCCCGCAGCCTTTCCACCCGGTTTCTCGGGCCTTGGCTCGAACTCAAACCCAACCTTGCCGTTGTCTTGCTTGGCCAGATACGCTTTGAATTTTCGGTTAGTACGGCTGGATACAAACCCTTCCAGCAAGTCGGTTTTCCCGGTGGTCAGCAGTTTTTCGATTTGCTGCGGGGAAATCTCTTGCTGCAGAATCATTTTTCCACTGCGAAAGTCGCACGATTTCTCCGGCCCGACAGATTTCTCGCATACATAATTCATGCCATGCTCAAACACGCGGCTACTGCACTTGGGGCAGGGGCCGAGGGAGGTTTGCGCGGAGAAGTCGACAGGTTCGGCATCGTTGTCATCATTTTGGCCGAAGTCGAATTCAAGTTTGAACTCATCGGTAATGCGTAACAGTGCAGCGAAAGGACGGCCCATTTTGCTGATGAAGCCGGGCAAGGGGCCCAGTGTACGGTTGCTGAGCAATTCTTCCACTTCGGGAATTTCGAAGGTGCGGCCGCCTGGGTGCTTGCCTATCGAGAAGTCACAACTGGTGCAGGCATAGCGCCGATAGTTTTCTTTGACCACAGCGCCGCATTTGGGGCAGGGTGTAGCCAGCGTGGCATAGTCGCCAGGCACGGTGTCGCGCTCGTATTCTTTGGCGCGCTTGACGATGACCTGCGTCATTTGCGCGATTTCACGCATGAACTCGTCGCGGTCGAGCTCACGCTGCTCGATTTGCTTTAAGCGGTGTTCCCATTCGCCGGTGAGTTCGGGCGAGGTAAGCTCATTGACGCCCAGGCCGGATAGCAGGGTCATCAACTGGCGTGCCTTGGCGCTGGGGATAAGATCGCGGCCTTCGCGGCGCAGGTAGCCTTCGTTGAGCAGGCCTTCGATAATGGCTGCCCGGGTGGCTGGTGTACCCAGCCCGCGCTCGGACATGGCTTCGCGCAGCGCCTCGTCGTCCACCAGTTTGCCTGCGCCTTCCATGGCGGACAACAGCGTGGCTTCGTTAAAACGGGCAGGCGGCTTGGTGACTAGCCCTTTCGCTTCAATATCTTCAGTTTTGACCTTTTCACCATCAGAAACGGCCACCAAGTTGGTGTCGTCGCCCTGGGCTTCGCGGCCATAAATGGCCAGCCAGCCGGGAGCTACCAGCACCTTGCCTTCAGTTTTGAAGTGGTGGCCGGAAACCTCGGTAATACGCGTCGTTAGGCGGAATTCGGCCGGGGGGAAGAATACGGCCAGAAAGCGTTTAGTGATCAATTCATAGATCTTGCTTTCGGCTTCGCTGAGTTCGCGAGGAATTTGCAGGGTCGGAATAATGGCAAAGTGATCCGACACTTTTTTATTGTCGAATATGCGCCGGTTGAGTTTGACCCATTTTTGCTTACACACAGTTTCGGCAAAAGGACGCATGCCGGCAGCGGCGGAAGAGCCTGGCTGGGCCAAGGCTTGCATGGTTTCCTGGACTGTGTGAACGTAGTCTTCTGGCAGGTAGCGTGAATCGGTACGAGGGTAAGTCAGCGCCTTATGGCGTTCGTACAGGGTCTGGGCCAGCCCCAGCGTGGTCTTGGCGGAGAATCCAAAGCGCGAGTTGGCTTCGCGTTGCAGCGAGGTCAGGTCGAACAGCGCGGGCGACATCTGGGTGGATGGCTTGGATTCTTCGGTGACATGTCCTGGCTGGTCGCGGCAGGCGGCAACAATGGATTGCGCAGCGGCTTGTGACCACAGGCGCGAATCACGCCTTTCCGGATCGCGTTCGTCCTTCACAAACTTGGGATCGAACCAGCGCCCGGGGTAAAAGCCCGCAGCGGCCACGAATGTGCCGTGTACTTCCCAGTAGTCACGCGATACGAATTTGCGTATGCGCTCTTCGCGTTCGGCCACGATGGCCAGCGTCGGCGTCTGTACGCGTCCTACGGGCGTCTTAAAAAAGCCACCGTCTTTGCTGTTGAAGGCCGTCATGGCCCGCGTACCGTTGATGCCAACCAGCCAGTCGGCTTCGGCTCGTGAGCGCGCAGCGGCTTCCAGGGGCTTCATGGTGTCGTCGTCGCGCAGGTTATCGAAGGCCTCGCGAATGGCTGCCTGTGTCATTGACCGTAGCCAGAGCCGGGTGACAGGCTTTTTTACGCCTGAAAACTGCACGATGTAGCGGAATATAAGCTCGCCCTCGCGTCCGGCGTCGCAGGCATTGATGATGGCCCCGACGTCCTTGCGCTTGAGCAGCTTGACCAATAGCTTCAGACGCTCGGCAGACCGTTTGTCGGTGGGGCCGAGCTCGAATTGTGGCGGAATGACGGGCAGGTGTGCAAAGCTCCATTTTCCCCGGACGGGATCGTTGGGCGCGACCAGGCTGAGCAGATGCCCAATGCTGGACGCGAGCACGTACTGCTCGTTTTCAAAGTAGTCGCCTTCCCGGGTGAATCCTCCTAGGGCGCGGGAAATATCTAAAGCTACCGAGGGTTTCTCGGCAATAATGAGCGTTTTATTCATGAGTTTCCAGTAACTGCATTTCAGCAGCAGTATCGCGGATCATACGAGGGGAGAAACGCAATATGCAAGTCGAGGGTCACAAAAACGATCCTTTGTCTGCGGGCAGGTGGGCAGATTTCCTGCAAAAATCCTCGCTTTCGCTGGCTTTCCTGCTGCTCGCGAGCGCCGGGATATGCTGGATTGCCGCCAATTGGGCGCAGGCCAGTGTGTTTCAAAAACTAGCCGGAGCGCAGACTTTATTAGTCGCTCTCGTTTTAATGACTTGGCGGCTAGTGTACGTGTCTGGCGCAAACAAGGGACAGAAATTTTCGTTATCGGCCAATATGGCGGGGTTGGCGGCGGTCACGACTGGCGGCTTGCTGGCGCTTGTGGGGCAAATATATCAGACTGGCGCGGATCCCTGGGAACTGTTCCTTTTGTGGGCGGTGTTGTTGATTCCATGGCTAGTAGTCATGCGCACCGTCTTTCTGGCCGTGTTGTTCGCCGTGCTGCTCAACGTAGCCGCGGCGTTATACCTGGGGATTTACGAAGCCCGCTTATGGCTGGGCTTATCTTCATGGGTCGGTGCAAGCTTGTTGGTGGCCCTGATGAACGCTGCACTGTTGGTTTTGTGGGAATACGGTATTGCCTGGCTGGATGATCGCTGGCGTGTTGGCCCGCGTATGCTGGGGACGGGCGCTTTGGCCTGGCTGATAGCGGCAACGTTGGCGGCGTTGGATTCCCAAATGGGAGCCTTTGCCATTGCCGTTCCGGGCTTGCTTGCCACCGGGTTAATGTATTGGGTATATACCAGCAAGCGATCCGATCTTGCCATGGTTTGCCTTGCGGCTTTGGCGGCATTCTGTCTGGTAATGATTTCCTTGATCAGCTGGCTGGATTCTGAAGAGGCATTGCTGCTGGTCATTGTGGCGCTAATCGTATTGGCGGGATTGGCATTGCG
>NZ_JBEBUX010000203.1:0-3735 GCF_040393045.1 Pollutimonas bauzanensis
ATCTGGAAGTTATCGAAATTCCAGTAGTACATGTAAGGAGATGGATTCAGCGACCGCAATGAGCGATAGAGCGATAGCGGCGAATCGCGAAATGGCTTGGTAATGACTTGGCCGATCTGTACTTGCATCACGTCGCCAGCGGCAATGTATTCCTTGGCTTTGAGCACGGCGGCTATGTAGTCTTCCTTGGCGAAGTCGCGCCGGCTGGAAGTTTGCATGCTGGCGTAGGCATAAGGAATGACAACAGGCGTACGCAGTTTTTCGCGCAAGGTTTTCAGGCGGCGCTTGGCCAGGGCGTAGCTTTCTGCTTGCGCAGGGTCGGCGTACACCACTAAGTAGGTGCGGCCGGCCAGATTATCGACGATGACCAGCTCGTCGACCTGCAGCAGCATGATGTCCGGTGTGCCTTCGTCCTGGCCAGCGGGGAACGGCTTGACCGCAGGCCCCAGGCGCGGCTCGATATTGCGCACGGTGTCGTAGCCGAAGTAGCCGGCCAGCCCGCCCGCAAAGCGCGGCATGCCGGGGCGTATGGCGACCTTGAAGCGTTGCTGGAAGGCTTCGATAAAGGCCAGTGGGTCGCCTTCATGCGTTTCGACCACTTTGCCCTCGTGTACCACTTCAGTGGTGGAGCCACTGGAACGGATAATGGTTTTTGCGGGCAGGCCGATGAAGGAATATCGCCCGAACCGTTCGCCGCCAACTACGGATTCAAGCAGGCAGCTATTGCGTCCGCCTTCGGGGCCGTTGTGCGCCAGTTTCAGGTAGATCGCAAGCGGGGTGTCAAGATCGGCATAGGTTTCCGCGATCAGGGGGATGCGGTTGTACCCTTGTGCTGCCAGTGCGTTGAATTCGATTTCCGTCATAGTGGTCTCTGTGAGGTGTTTACATAGAGGCCGGGACTAGAAACTAAAAAGCCCGGCCATTATTCGGTTCCGGGCTGCGCTTTTTAGTAATGCTGACGACACGTGAAAGACAAAGTCTTAGGTGCCGGGAGTGGATTACCGCTACCCAGAACACAAACGCCACCAGCGCCAATTGGCGCAGGGCGTGTTGCAGTAATAGGAAACGGTAACGGTCATGAATTTTTTCTGTTCAGTTGCGAAATGCCCACTGGGCTGCTTCGTTAATGGACATAACTATATCATCTACTTCCAGAGTTCGCACGTCCATTCCTTCGTTATAGCCGTAAGGGACCGCCAATACGGCGATGTTGGCAGCACGCGCAGCCAGCGCATCATTGACCGAATCGCCTATGGCCAGTGCGTCTTCGGGGTTTACCTGCAGCAATTCGCAGGCATGCAGCAAAGGCATGGGATCCGGTTTTTTCCTGGCGCAGGTGTCGCCGCACACGATATGTTCGAAAAAGCCGGCCAAGCCCGAGCGTTCCAGCAAAGGCAAGGTGAATTCGGTGGGTTTGTTGGTGACCACAGCCATTTTCATGCCGGATGCCTGGAAAGCGCGCAGGCCTTCCAGTACGCCGGGGTACAAGACAGCCTGTTCGCCGTTTACCGTATGATAGTGGCGGCCAAAGATTTCCAGGCCGCGCTCTACGCTGGCCGAGTCCGGCACTGTTCCTTCCGGGTTGTTCGACAGCGTGCGTTGCACCAGGTTTTCCGTGCCTTTGCCGACATAGCTGGCAATGGTGTCTTGCGATAGCGGCGACATGCCCAGTTCTCGGCGCATGGCATTCGAGGCATTCGCCAAGTCAGGTATGGTGTCCAGCAAGGTTCCATCAAGGTCCAGAAGCACGGCGGAAAAAGGCATGAAGTATCTCTTTGGGTTGAGTAGAGCACCGATTGTAGGACGGATGCGGACACCTTTTTGTCATATCGTTCTGCTAAATTGCTCGATGGCCTGAATGAGGTCGGCATGACCCTATTCAGGACGATAGAGAAGTTGGTTAAACGAAAATGACGGAAACGCTGACACAGAGCAGGGTAATCGGCTCGCTTTGCGGGACAGAACAGGACGAGAGCGCGCAAATGCTGGCAAGTTTTCAAAAGGTTCTGCTGGATCAGGCCTTGACTCCGCTATATCAACCTATTGTGGATTTGCAATCAGGTTCCATTCTTGGCTATGAAGGGCTGATCCGTGGGCCGTCTGACTCGCCTTTGCATGCCCCGACCCGGCTTTTTGGCATTGCCCGCCTGCATGGGTATACGGTGGAACTCGAGCGGATATGCCGCAAAATCCATATCGACAAGTTCCTGGCCTTAGGGTTGCTGGGGAAGTTGTTCCTGAACATGAGTCCCGAAGCCTTGATAATGCCCGCCAACGAGATGGAAGCCTCGTTGCTGCATCCGCAGGCAGCGGGTATGTCCCCCAATAATATTGTTATTGAACTGACAGAGTCTGAGGCGGCTTCCAGTTATTCGTTATTGCGTCAGGCCGCTTCGGATTACCGCAGGTTCGGGCTGCAGATCGCTATCGATGATCTGGGCGAAGGTTTTTCCACTTTGCGGCTTTGGTCCGAGTTGCGGCCTGAATACGTCAAAATAGACAAATATTTTATACAGGGCATGGATAAGGATGCCGTCAAGCGTCAGTTTGTAAGGTCGATCGCCGAGATGGCGCAGCAGTCGAAATCAGCAGTCATCGCCGAAGGCATTGAAACCGAAGCTGAACTGGAAGCTGTGCGCAGCCTGGGCATTCGGTATGGACAGGGATATTTACTGGCCAGGCCCGCCATGGTTCCGGTGGTGACATTGCCGCCCGCCACGCTGCGGTTGCTGGCTCCGTCGACAGAGGGTAAGCGCCCACTGATGAATGACGCCTATAAAAGCGTAGCCACCGCCCGTAAAATTCTTCGCACTGTACCTGCCGTCATTGATTCCACCCGGATCAATAATGTCTATGATATTTTCCAGAGCCAATCTGAACTGCAGGTACTGGCCGTGCTGCGCGAGAACCAGCCAATAGGCTTGATACACCGGATGCGCATGCTGGATCGCCTTGCGCGCCCCTATCATCGCGAACTTTACGGCAATAAGCCGTGCTCCCAGTTCATTGAGAATGCGCCGCTGATTGTTGACCACCAAACCAGCCTTCAGGATTTGGGGTATTTGTTTACCGAAGCCAACCCCCATCATTTGTCCGAAGGGTTCATCATTACCGAGCAAGGACGTTTTATCGGCGTGGGAACCGGTTTTGACCTGATACGCGAAATTACCCAGATGCAGATCCATGCCGCCCGGTATGCGAATCCTTTGACCCAGCTACCCGGCAATGTGCCCATCAATGAGCACATCGAAACCTTGTTGTCGGGTCACGCGCCTTTTGCCGTGTGCTATTGCGACCTGGATCACTTCAAGGCGTTTAATGACTTGTACAGTTATCGCAAGGGGGATGAGGTCATACAGATAACCGCGAATCTGCTGCGCGAGCATATGAACCCCAGTGCCGATTTCGTGGGCCATATCGGTGGCGATGACTTCATCGTCGTGTTCAGAAGCGAGGATTGGCGGGAGCGCTGCCAACGCGTTTTGAATCAATTTCATAACGCTACCGCACATTTGTATAAGCCTGTTCATTTGGAGCAGGGTGGCTACATTGCGGACGACAGGCAGGGCAGGGCTGTGTTTCACCGCCTGATCAGCCTTTCACTGGGCGTGATCGAAGTCGACACGGCGTTGCCATATTCCAGTTATCAAGTCGCCGAATTCGCAGCATCCGCCAAGAGCGAGGCGAAGAAAATTCTGGGCAATTCGATGTTTGTTGAAAGGCGTTCGCCACCTG
>NZ_JBEBUX010000204.1:0-3542 GCF_040393045.1 Pollutimonas bauzanensis
TCATGAAGAAACACCAGCGCTAAAGACGTGACACACGGATCATAAAGAAACACCAGCGCTAAAGACCTGGCACACGGATAAGGAAAACGATACTGACGCCGGAACCCTGGGACCCCGAGCAGAAACGCCTACTCCCCTAGTCTAGGCTTACGCTTCCGACGCACCGCAAAGTAATCGTAAAGACCATCCGGCACAATACGCAGCAGCTTAGCCACCCACCCCATTTGCCAGGGAATCACCCTGTACGAAACCCCTTTCTCGATAGCATGGCCAGCCTGCGCGGCAAACCTGTCAACAGGCATCAAGAAAGGCATCTTGTATGGGTTCTGTGCCGTCATCGGTGTTTTGATAAAACCTGGCGCAATCGTCACTACCTTGATGCCGGACAAGCTCAGTTCCACCCGCAAACTCTCGCAATAAGCCCTGACAGCCGCCTTCGAAGCGCTGTAAGCACCTGCACCCGGTAACCCGCGTACAGCAGCAACACTGGCAATTCCAACCAAGCGCCCCTTCCCTTGCGACTTCATAGGTGCGATGAAGGGCTCGAACGTAGCGACTGTGGCATTTAAATTGGTAGCGACTATCGCTTCAAACACGCGATAGTCATCCGGCTCTTCCGTCAGCGTGCCAGCGCTGATGCCGGCGCTGGCAATGACCACATCAACGGGGCCATGCGACAAAAAATCGGCTGCGGCCGCATGCAATGCATTGCGATCACGCACATCAAGTACATATATATGGTGTTCACCGGGCAAACTGGCCTGCAAAGCCAGTAAGGCGTCGTGACGACGCCCCACCAATCCTATGCTGGCGCCCTGCTGCGCATAAAACAAAGCGAGCGCGGCGCCTATGCCGCTGCTCGCTCCCGTAATGAATACGCGCTTCATTGACGCCGGTTCTTATTGCTTAGGCAAACTGGCGTGCAGATCCTGCAGGGAATAGACCTTCAGGCCGCCGCCCTGACGCAGATACTGCAAGCCCTCGACCGCAGCACATGCACCGGCTATCGTCGTGAAGAAGGTGACGCGCGCCGCCAATGCATTGATCCGTATCGTACGGGAATCGGCAATGGCGTTGCGCCGCTCTTCCACCGTATTGATGACCAATGCAATTTCACCGTTCTTGATCATATCGACGATGTGCGGACGGCCTTCGGTAACCTTGTTGACGACCTGAACATCCAGGCCGGCAGCTTCGATTGCAGCGGCCGTGCCGCGTGTAGCGATGATAGTAAAGCCCAGGGTGATAAGGCCGCGGGCAACTTCTACAGCGCGCGGCTTGTCTTGTTCACGCACGCTGATGAATGCCGTCCCGGATTCGGGCAGCAACACGCTGGCAGCCAATTGCGATTTGACGAAGGCTTCGCCGAAGCTCTCGCCAACGCCCATGACTTCACCCGTGGACTTCATTTCAGGCCCAAGAATCGTGTCAACCCCAGGGAATTTCACGAAGGGGAAAACGGCTTCTTTCACCGAGAAATACGTAGGCACGATTTCCTTGCGTATTCCTTGCTGGGCCAAGGTTTTGCCGGCCATCGCACTGGCTGCAATCTTTGCCAGCTGCAGGCCGGTGGCCTTGGACACATATGGGACGGTACGAGAAGCGCGTGGATTCACTTCCAGCACATATACATCGCCATCCTGAATGGCGAACTGCACGTTCATCAAGCCTTTGACGTTCAAGGCGCGAGCCATGAGAGACGTCTGACGCTTGATTTCGGCAATCACTTCAGTCGACAAAGAATACGGAGGCAAACTGCATGCCGAGTCGCCCGAGTGCACGCCGGCTTGCTCGATATGCTCCATGACGCCGCCGATAAACACGGTTTCGCCATCGGCCAGGCAGTCGACGTCGACTTCGGTTGCGTTATTCAGGAAGTGATCCAGCAGCACGGGAGAGTCATTGCTGACTTTGACGGCTTCGCGCATATAGCGCTCAAGATCTTGCTGTTCATGCACGATTTCCATGGCGCGGCCACCCAGCACATAGCTTGGGCGAACAACCAGCGGATAGCCGATTTCAGCGGCGTGGGCCAGCGCTTCCCCTTCGGTACGAGCAGTACGATTAGGCGGCTGGCGCAAACCCAGCTTGGTCAGCAGTTTCTGGAAGCGTTCGCGGTCTTCGGCAACGTCGATGGACTCGGGGCTGGTGCCGATAATAGGCACGCCATTGGCTTCCAGGGCACGTGCAAGCTTAAGCGGCGTTTGGCCACCGTACTGCACGATCATGCCTACCGGCTTTTCTTTGTGGACAATTTCCAGGACGTCTTCGAGCGTTACGGGCTCGAAATACAAGCGATCGGAAGTGTCGTAGTCAGTCGATACGGTTTCCGGATTGCAATTGACCATGATGGTTTCATAGCCATCTTCACGCAGGGCCAGTGATGCATGCACGCAGCAGTAGTCGAACTCGATGCCCTGACCGATACGGTTCGGGCCACCGCCAAGAATGATGATCTTTTTGCGATCGGTCGGCGCCGCTTCACACTCATCTTCGTAAGTGGAATACATGTATGCGGTGTCGGTGGAAAACTCAGCGGCGCAAGTATCGACGCGCTTGTAGACAGGCCGCACGCCCAACTGGTGACGCAGCTTGCGCACTTCAGTTTCAGACGTATCCAGCAAGAACGCCAGGCGACGATCGGAAAAGCCGCGGCGCTTAAGCTGCCAGACGGTGTCGTAATCCAGATCGGCCAGCGTTTTCTGTTCGAGTGCGAGTTCGATATCGACGATTTCTTTGATCTGAGCCAGGAACCAGGGGTCGATACGTGTCAG
This sequence comes from Pollutimonas bauzanensis, assembly GCF_040393045.1. Taxonomy (GTDB): domain Bacteria; phylum Pseudomonadota; class Gammaproteobacteria; order Burkholderiales; family Burkholderiaceae_B; genus Pollutimonas; species Pollutimonas bauzanensis_A. The sequence continues at coordinate 2,775 of NZ_JBEBUX010000204.1, forward strand.
GTTGTGCACTTCTTCCAAAGTGAAGCCTTGGGCGAAAGCATCGCCGACGTACCAGATGCGTTCTGGACCAGGCTCGCCCAATTCAACCTGAATTTTTTCGCGGTCAGTGGTTTTTTGATTCAAGCCATCGACACCGACTTCCAGGCCGCGCAAGGCTTTCTGGAAGGATTCCTGGAAGGTGCGGCCTATGGCCATGACTTCGCCCACGGACTTCATTTGCGTGGTCAGGCTTGAATCGGCAGCTGGAAACTTTTCGAAAGCGAAACGCGGTACCTTGGTGACCACGTAATCGATGGACGGCTCGAAAGAAGCCGGCATCGCCCCGCCCGTGATTTCGTTTTTGAGTTCGTCAAGCGTGTAGCCCACCGCCAGGCGCGCAGCGACCTTGGCAATAGGAAAGCCGGTCGCCTTCGAGGCCAGGGCCGACGAACGCGACACGCGCGGGTTCATCTCGATAACGATCATGCGGCCGTTATCGGGGTTAACGGCAAACTGCACGTTGGAACCACCGGTGTCGACACCGATCTCGCGCAATACCGCGATCGATGCATTACGCATGATCTGGTATTCCTTGTCGGTCAGGGTTTGCGCCGGCGCCACGGTGATGGAGTCGCCCGTATGCACACCCATGGGATCAAGGTTTTCGATGGAGCAAATAATAATGCAGTTGTCGGCGCTGTCGCGCACGACTTCCATCTCGTATTCTTTCCAACCCAGCAATGATTCTTCGATCAGCAATTCATTGGTGGGAGAGGCTTCCAGGCCGCG
>NZ_JBEBUX010000205.1:0-3424 GCF_040393045.1 Pollutimonas bauzanensis
CCGGCCGCAATGAGGGAGAGCAGCACCCCCAGCGCGAGACCATTGAACACTTGTGACATGAATAGGCCCAGGCTAGGCATACGAGTCCCCCTCCTTGTTAGTCAACCAGATCGAAGCCTTATGCTGCGGGCGACATCTTGCAGCCTGCATAACCCACAGGCGGCAATGTTGTCACGCCGTCAGCGATTGCCACGACATCGACCAGGTCGTCTTTATCCTTGATCTCGGAAGGCTTCTTGCCGCGCACCACGACAAAGTTGGCGGCGCCATCATGATCTTCTTGACGGAAGTAAACCTCTCCGCCCATGGTGTGCGGACGCTTGTGATTGACACCGTCTTCCAGCGCCTTGACGACTTCAGCCGGATAGAACGTGCCGGCCCGTTCGATGGCATCCGCCCACAACAGCATGCTCATGTAGGCGTTATGCTCTGGGTCGCGGGGCTTGGCGCCAAACTTGGCCTCATAGGCTTCGACGAAATCCTTGCCCACCTCGTTTTTCAGGGATTCGTTCCACCAGAAATCCATGGTGCCGTGCACGCCTTCCATAATTTCGGGGCCAACCTCTTCGAGCATGTATGCCGGCATATAAGGCACGCACATCTTCATGTTTTTCAACACGCCGAACTGGTGCGCCTGCTTCGCCGAGTTGACCGCATCAGCGCCGTAATCAAGATTGATCAGGATATCCGCGCCGCTATTGGCGATATTGAGCATGTAGGCGCTGTAATCGGTCGCGCCCAAAGGATGGACTTGCGGAGCATCAATGGTGGTCCAGCCCTGCGCTTGAGTGAATTCGCGCATATGGTCGTGGATGGAGTGACCATAGTTATAGTCAGGAACGAGATAGACGGCCTTCATGTTCTTGCCATAGGACTCGGCCAGCACAGGGGCGATCGCCTTGGCTGCGGTGTAGGCATGGTGGCACAAACGGAAGCCGTAGCGACGGCAATCTTTGCCTGTGGTATCGCTGGAACCGCTGATTATCGGGAAATACAAAGTCTTGGCACGCTCGCAGGTATTCTGCAAGGCAATCGCAACCGAACTGCTGACACTGCCGGCAATCATCATTGCCTTGTCCTGGCGAATGAAGCGGGTTGCCGCCTGAACCGCGCTGTTGGGCTTGGTCTCGGCATCGCCTATCGCCAGTACCAGCTTCTTGCCGAGAATCCCTTTTTTGGTCAGCGGCGATACTTTCTTGATGCGTTCATCACCGTTATTGATCAGTTCGGCCGCCAGTTCAAAACCTCGGCGCTGCCCGGCGCCTTCCGCCGAGTATGGACCTGTCAAATCCAGCGTCAGTCCGGCTACAACGGTATCGCCTGCAACGCCATCAGGATAGTTCCCCAGTTTGGGGTAGTCTTTATTCTGGGCAAACGCTGCCGAGCTATATACGCTCGGGACTAAAAGACCGCCGGCTGCGCCTGCGCCTGTCTTCAGAAAACTGCGGCGATTGGTGGAGCCTGCTGCGATATCGTGAGTCTTTGTCTCTTTCACTGCTACTCTCCTTTGAGTATTTCTGAGACGCGCTTAGGCGTCTTCCAGTTTCCATAGCCAAGCCGCACCCCTCCCCTGACGGCGATGGTTTCATCTTGACTTCTGGAAGGTGCTCTGCATCGATATGAATGCGTATACGAGCTTTTTTGTCTACCGGTGTATTTCTAGTTTTTCAGCCAGCCGTCAACGTTGTTACGATTTGTTTTGCCCGACGACTGAACCGAGGTTATCAAAACAGATAACCTCCCACTCGTCCGAAACGGACATTTCCTGTCTCGAATCCGACTATGAAAATGAAATTGAGGGTAAACGTGGAGGAAATCGAATACTACTTGTCGGAGGATTTGCCTAAAACACCGACCTCGCGCGATTCTTCCACATGGCGCACGCCCCGAATCTGGGCAAGCACTTTGACTCTGGATGCTTCTATTGTTCCTGAAATAACACCCACGGTCGTCATCTGCCGCTGAACGTCCATGCCAGCCGCTTTACAGCTTTCCACGATCTCAGAAAAATGAACGAGATAAGTTTCCTCGACAATGAGAGAAACAAGCAGCTTGGTCATGGATTTGCCTATACGGTATTAAGGAGCCTGGATCAAGCCAGCCCCAACATCTCGAGACGGCAGCGCCAAGCGGCGCGTGCCTTGAAGCACCAGGCTCAATAAAACACGACCACGCGCATCGGGCTGAGCCTGGGCATGCAGCGCGGCAATACCCGACACGAAGGGAGTGGCCATGCTGGTGCCGCTAATGGTGTTATAGCGCTCAGGCTCGGGCCATGCCGACAGCACGGCAACGCCGGGTGCCGCCACATCGACCTGACCGCCTTCTTGAACCAGCCCGCCACTGGAAAATGCTGCAACCTGTAAAGACGAGTCCACCGCCGCGACTGCGACTATGGATGGGCAATTGGCGGGGTGGGAAACTGGAGCAATATAGTCAGGGCGTCGGCTGTCGTTGCCGGCCGCCGCAATAATGACGGTGCCTGCGGCCAACGCGCGCTTGGCAACCTCTTCAAAAATCTCCGAATATGCCTGGCCATCCTGCAACGTGCTACCCAGCGACATGGATACGACCCGGCATTCGTTTTCAATAGCCCAGTTAATGCCTTCAAGCACGCCACCATCAGCGCCGCCGCCTTCATTGCTTAGTACTTTGCCAATATATAGCTCCGCTTCACCAGCCACGCCGTATCGGGGAAGGACAGACGGCGTAGCAGGGCCAGCGGCTATTCCGGCGCAATGCGTGCCATGCCCATTGCCATCCTGCGCTTGCTCGCCCTCGATAAAAGACTGCGAGACGATACTGCGGCCGGCAAAATCAGGATGGGTCAGATCCAGTCCGGTATCCAGCACAGCCAGGCGCACGCCTTTCCCAGTATAGGACGACTCAGCCACCTTGGTTTCCTGAATGCCCCAGGTCAATGACGTTTCGTCGTCGACGACGGCTTCCTGAAGCTTTGCACTCTTTCGTTTCGCTATCGCGTGCACCCGTCGTTCGGGCTCGATGGCCAGAATGGCGCCATCGGAGCCGGCAACGGCCATACCAAGCTGCTGATGTTTATCGGGCGCGCATTTGACAAGTGCAACGCCTATGCGCTCAAAGACAATGGCGCAGTGATCCGCCAAGGTGTAGTGCCGTGCGCTTTCGGGCGAGCCTTCAGTTGAACTGACTACGTTCACTCCCGCGGTGGCTGTCAAAACCTTGAGGGCTTGAGCGGTTTTGTCTTTACACAACAAAACCAGATAACGACCCGTAACATCTTGAACTGCGGCGGCAGGCGCTTTCGGCTTCTTGTCGGGCTTGGGCATTCGCATCTCCTGAACAGGTGGCAGGCATGTCGCTAAAGACTAGCCGTCCACTGTCAGCATGCTAGCGCCCATACAGCGCGTCAAGCCGAAATTACAACATTTGGTGTCTTTAGCGC
>NZ_JBEBUX010000206.1:0-3413 GCF_040393045.1 Pollutimonas bauzanensis
GGCGAGGCCTGAATGGCTCGCTAAGCGAGCCCGGCACAAGTCAAATCAACACAAGGCCCAGCAGCTATTTAGCGTGCTTGGGCAAACATTCCGGACAAATGCCATACAACAGCATTGTGTGGGTATCTAGCTGAAAACCCTGATCCTTGGCCACCTTGTGTTGGCGCTTTTCGATTTCATGGTCGGTAAATTCAACTACCTTGCCGCAATTGGTGCAGATCAAGTGATCATGGTGGTCGCCATCGTTGAGCTCGAACACCGCCTTGCCGCCGTCGAATTGGCTGCGCACCAAAATACCCGCCTGCTCAAACTGCGTAAGCACGCGATAAACAGTTGCCAAGCCTATGTCGACATCCTCGGCGATCAAGGCCCGATAGACATCCTCGGCGCTTTGATGGCGCAGATCGGCCCTTCTAAAAATATCAAGAATCTTGAGGCGCGGGAACGTAGCCTTCAAGCCCATATTTTTCAATTCACTTTGGTCATTCATAGCTAAAATGTCTCTGGCGAAAACGGTGACAGTCGGGCGCAAGCGGGGTTGCCATACGCCTAACTCTGACTAACGCTATTATGCGTTTATTCTTAAACCTTTATGATAACGGTTTATTCGATCTGAATATAACAGGGGCCCTTTGTACTGATGACTGCAAAATCGATATTTCCAACGCTTCGAGCCGGTGTGGCGGCAAGCGTCCTGGCTGTGGCGCTTGCCGCCTGCGGCTCGACCAATTGGGGCTTCCCATACCGGCCCGATGTGCAGCAGGGTAACTGGATCACTTCGGAACAGGTGGCCCAGCTGCAACATGGCATGACACGAGAGCAAGTCCGCTTCATTTTGGGCACGCCTACGCTGCAGGATATTTTTCGCACCAACCGCTGGGACTATCCCTACTATAACAAGCCTGGCTACGGAAAGGAGCAAGAGCGCAAATTTACCGTCTGGTTTGAAGGCGATAGCCTGGTACGGTGGGAAGGCGACGAGCAGCCCAACAGGCAGCCATTTCAAAAAGCGGATACTGGCGTAAGCGAAGACGACGCCCTGGAAGGCACGATCAGCAGCGATGACAGCGCTACGTCAACGCCCGCTACCGACGCCTCCGGCAACGCATTACCCGCACCGGTCGACACGGTTGCGCCAACAACGGACACCGCGCCTCCCGACGATACTCCTGACACCGCTCCGCAAAACACTGCGCCACAACACCTGCGCATCTTGAATACCGGGGAACCGTTGCCCACCGATCCTGGTGTTCCGATGCCGGGCCGAAGCGGCGTCGAACCACTGCGCTAAGGGAAGAAATGATGCGTATAGCTATAGCAGGTGCAGACGGCCGCATGGGCCGCATGTTGATCGAAGCCGTTGTGGGTAGCCCCGACCTGAAGTTGGCCGTCGCGCTGGATCGCACTGGTTCCAGCGCTATCGGCCAGGATGCCGGCGCCTTCTTGGGGCAAGACACGGGCGTGCTCATTACCGATGATCTTGACGCATTGGCACAAGCCGACTGCCTGATCGACTTTACCCGTCCGGAAGGCACGCTAGTGCATTTACAAGCCTGCATCAAGCATGGCGTCAAATGCGTTATCGGCACGACGGGTTTTAGCGACGAAGGCAAACAAGCCATACAAGCCGCAGGCCAAAAAATTGCCGTAGTGTTCGCCCCCAACATGAGTGTAGGGGTCAATGCCACGCTAAGGCTGCTGGATATGGCCGCCCGCCTGCTTAACAGCGGTTACGACGTCGAAGTCTTCGAGGCCCACCACCGCAACAAGGTAGACGCGCCATCGGGCACGGCTCTGGCCATGGGCGAAACCGTGGCATCGGCATGGGGCAAAAATCTGGACGATATTGCCGACTGGGCGCGCCATGGCGAAACCGGCGCGCGTGAAACCGGCCATATCGGCTTTTCGGTAGTGCGCGGCGGCGACATCGTGGGCGACCACACTGTGTACTTTTGCGGCACAGGCGAGCGCATTGAAATCACTCATCGCTCAAGCAGCCGTGCGACGTACGCCCAAGGCAGCCTGCGCGCGGCCCGCTATCTGGCTCGCAAGGAATTCGGGCTTTTCGATATGCAGGATGTGCTAGCCACGTAAGTTATCGCCGGGGGTGCCCACAACGACTGGCTCTTGCTCAAGCTGCACACCAAAACGACTTGCGACATCGGCCCGTATGGAATCTGCCAACAACTTGATGTCTTGCGCCGTTGCACCGCCATGGTTCACCAGAACCAGCGCCTGGCGGTCATGCACCCCCACCGGCCCCATCCGGCGCCCTTTCCAGCCAGCCTGGTCGATTAGCCAGCCCGCCGCCAACTTATATGAACCATCGCCTTGCGGGTAAGCCACCACTTGCGGATTAGCTTTCCTGATGGACTCAAGCACGCCGGCCGTCACAATGGGATTCTTGAAAAAACTGCCTGCATTGCCCAGGACAGCGGGATCAGGCAATTTCTGTCGACGTATCTCGCAAATGGCATCGAATAGTTGCCGCGCGGTTGCAGACGCCCCGGCCTGCGCCAGCACAGGATGGCGCTGCAAGTCAGGATACCCCAGCACGGGCTGCCAGTGACGCGGCAAAGCAAACCGCACCTTCACGATCAGCCACCTGCCAGGCTCGGCCTGTTTGAAAAAACTATTGCGATACGAGAACTCGCAATCGCCGGCATCCATTTCCACGGCCTGCCCCTTGTGCAGATCCCAAGCCACCAGACTGTGGAAGCGCTGATCCAGCTCGACGCCATAAGCGCCGATATTCTGCACCGGCGCCGCCCCTACAGTGCCCGGGATCAAGGCCAGATTTTCCAGGCCGTTCCAGCCCCGCTCTACGCAGCCTTCCACAAAGTCGTGCCAGGTCTCTCCTGCGTGCGCTTCCACGATCACATGGCTATCCGTCTGGGCATATATACCGATGCCGCGCGACTCAACCTTCACGACTAGGCAATCGAGCGCAGGCGCCAGCACCACGTTGCTGCCTCCGCCCAACACAAACACGCTGGAATAACCGCGGACGGTATCGGAAAGCTCGGGCAGCTGGTCAGGCGACTGATAACGCAACAAGGCCTGCGCATGAGCCTGCAAACCCAGCGTATTAAGAGAAGTAAGATCTTGTTCGGAAATTGACAGCAAAATTAAGCCTGAAGTAAACATCGATTTGACAGACCATACCGCTTTCATGCTATTATTTTGGTCTTCGCTAAATGTTACTACGTTTTTGAAGGCGTATTAACAATGTAGCAAGCGGCAGGAACAACTGGTTAAGTAACGAATCAAACCGATTTGCACTAGTAGAAAAAACCAGTTATAATGCGAAGCTTCTTTCGGCGGGCACCAAACCCACCAACACCGAAAGCAAGGCAGTACAATGCGGGAGTAGCTCAGTTGGTAGAGCGCAACCTTGCCAAGGTTGAGGTCGC
>NZ_JBEBUX010000207.1:0-3211 GCF_040393045.1 Pollutimonas bauzanensis
ACCAAGGTTTGACATGAGTTCCTAGACGACATATGATTCTTATGCACATCATTTCAACAGAAATGAATTGATGGCGAATTAAAAATCTGCGTCCACTGGAACTATGTCCAACCACAATTACGGTCAACTACTTCGCGCCTCGCGCCGCATTATGCGGTCGACGGCATTGCATTTCAGGCAGCCTGCAGTGTGTAGCAATATCACTGCAGGGCGGCTAGCCTGGGGGCTGACGGTTTGATCAGCACGACGCCTCAGGCGTTCCTCGTGCCAAACCTTGAATCAATTTGTGTAGATCGTCTCGATCTGCGCTGCCCCACCAAAGACGATGCTGTAGCCATACATCGACTTGTGTCTCAGTGCCCCCCCCTCGATCTCAATTCCCTCTACTCCTACCTGCTGCTAACTGAGCACTTCCCTGACACATGCATCGTAGCCGCCGGCGACGGCGCGGCGCTTGGTTTCGTGTCGGCATATACGCCGCCGGCACGGCCGGACGTGCTGTTCATTTGGCAGGTAGCGGTACATGAAAGGATGCGGGGCCAAGGCTTGGGTAAGCGCTTGCTTCAAGCGTTGCTGCACAGGCCTGACTTGGCTGGCGTGCGTTATCTGGAAACAACAGTATCGCCAGGAAACGCCGCCTCGCGCCGTATGTTCAACCTGCTTGCGCAGGATTTAGGCGCGGCAGTAAACGAAACACCGCTATTCGACAGGACCTTGTTCGGGCCGCAGGCACACGATGATGAGCCTTTGTTGCGCATCGGGCCTTTGAGTGACGGGCGCTTATAGCCGCCTGACGCGCACAGGTCGTCAACACAGGCGTTTGGGGCGCATTCTTGGCGTCCACCCGCTCGCAACCGGGATAAACGCCCAATAACCAGGAGGATGAAATAATGGACTTAAAAATATTTGACCGGATGGAGTCAGAAGTACGCGGCTATGTCCGGTCGTTCCCCGTTATATTCAATCAGGCCAAAGGATCGATACTGATCGACGAGGCAAAAAGAGAATACATCGATTTCTTTAGCGGCGCGGGTTCGCTGAATTACGGTCATAACAACGAGATACTGAAGGACAGCCTGCTGAAGTATCTGGACACTGACGGCGTGGTGCATGGCCTGGATATGGCAACCAGCGCGAAGAAACAGTTTCTGGAAACGTTCGACCGCGTCCTGCTCAAACCCCGCGGGTGGAACTACTCCGTGCAATTCACCGGCCCCACCGGCACTAACGCCGTAGAAGCCGCGCTCAAGCTTGCGCGCCTGGTCAAGGGCCGACAGAACATTATTGCTTTTACGCATGGCTTTCACGGTGTCAGCGCCGGATCGCTGGCGGTGACCGCCAATGCCAAGTTCCGTGATGCCGCGGGCGTTGGCCTGGCCAACACCACGTTCGTACCGTTCGATGGTTATTTGGGTCCCGACGTCAATACCATGGATTATCTGGAGCGTATGCTCGACGATCCTAGCAGCGGCATGGATCACCCTGCCGCGGTAATTGTTGAAACCGTACAAGGGGAAGGCGGCGTCAATGTCGCCAGTTGGCGTTGGTTGAAAGAGCTTGACGCCTTGTGCCGCCGCCACGACATGCTGCTGATTGTCGATGACATTCAGGTTGGCTGCGGGCGGACAGGCAACTTTTTCAGCTTTGAGTCAGCGGGTATTCGGCCCGACATCATCACCTTGTCGAAGTCGATTTCCGGCTTTGGCCTTCCCATGTCGCTGGTGCTGATGAAGCCTGAGCTCGATATATGGAAGCCAGGCGCGCATAGTGGCACCTTTCGCGGCAATAACCTGGCATTCGTGACAGCGACCCAGGCATTGGATACTTATTGGAGCGATGATCGTTTCTCGGTCGATATCGCGCGCAAGGAGCGCCTGGTTCGAGACTGGCTGGAGAGTCTGGTCCAAAGCTATCCCGGTGCAGGCCTCAGCGCACGCGGCCGTGGTTTGATTCAGGGACTGGTCGTTCCGGGCGACAGCCTGGCCGACAAGATTTCTCAGAGGGCATTCAAGCATGGGGTGGTGATTGAAACCTCCGGAGCGCATAGCGAAGTGCTCAAGATATTGCCGGCACTAACGATTGAAGATGAACTGCTAGTACGCGGCCTGGAAGTGATTGAACGCAGTATTGCCGAGGTCCTTGCCGAGCAGGCGGCTGGCGCGCGCGTGTTGAAATTTGGAGGAAAACGCTCATGATTGTACGTAATGTGAAAGACATCATCGGAACCGAACTCGAGGTAAAAACCGATACTTGGCTAAGCAGACGCGTTTTGCTCAAAAGCGATGGCATGGGATTTTCCCTGCATGAAACCGTCATCTTCCCTGGCACCGAAACTCATATCCACTATCAAAACCATTTGGAAGCGGTGTGGTGCATCGAGGGCGACGGTGAAATCGAGACGATCGTCGACGGCAAGAAGTACGCACTCGGCCCCGGCGTGGTGTATGCCTTGAATCAGAACGATGAACATTGGCTGCGCGGGGGTAAAGAACCTCTGCGCGTCATTTGTGTATTTAATCCTCCGCTCAACGGCAACGAAGTTCACGACGACAAGGGTGTTTATCCCCTGTAGCCGGATGCCTGGCAGGCGTTGAAGGAATAGAAAGGAACACTCAATGATAGCGATGATCAAAGACGTGTATGCGTCACGCACAGATCGCGATTGCGGCATTATCGGCCGTCAAGACCCCGTGATCTACAACGAGGGAACATTCGCCCAAGCCTTGGATAGCGATAAGCTGGCCAAGTACGAGCGCGATGGGTTTCTAGTGCTGGAAAATGTCTTCGACGAAAAGAAAGTCGCGTCGCTCCTTGACGAGGTCAAGCGGATGAGCGAAGACCCCGACATCGTCGGACGGGAAGAGGCCATCACGGAGCCGGGCAGCAATGAAGTCCGCTCTATTTTCAGAGTCCATGGTTTAAACGACAAGATCGCAAGCCTGACTCGTGATCCCCGGCTGATTAACGTGGCCCGGCAGCTTTTGGGCTCCGAGGTATATATCCATCAGTCACGCGCGAACATGAAGCCCGGATTCAAGGGCAAGGAATTCTACTGGCACTCGGATTTCGAAACCTGGCATGTTGAAGACGGCATGCCAGGCATGAGGGCGCTGAGTTGTTCGGTGTTATTGACCGACAACAATAGCTGCAATGGTCCCTTGATGCTGGTGCCTGGATCGCACAGGCAATTCATTGCCTGCCAGGGGGAAAC
>NZ_JBEBUX010000208.1:0-3059 GCF_040393045.1 Pollutimonas bauzanensis
TGGGCACCATTGCCCGTTCGGGTACGAAAGAATTTTTCACCAAGCTGACGGGCGACAGTCAAAAAGACGCCCAGCTTATCGGCCAGTTTGGCGTGGGCTTTTACTCGGCTTTCATTGTTGCCAAGAAAGTGTCGGTATTAAGCCGTCGCGCCGGTGTGCCTGAAACCGAAGCGGTCATGTGGGAATCGGAAGGCGAGGGCGAATTTTCGATCGCTCCCGTTGAGAAGGCTGATCGCGGTACGTCGGTAACTTTGTATCTGCGCGATGACGAAGACGTTTTCTTGAATGGCTACAAGCTGCGTGAAGTCTTGCGCCATTATTCCGACCACATTTCCCTGCCGATCCAAATGCAGAAGGAAGAGTGGGACGCTGAAAAGTCCGAGCAGGTGAAGAAGAACGAATGGGAAACGGTTAATCAGGCCAGCGCCTTGTGGGCGCGGTCCAAGTCGGACATTACCGACGAACAATACCAAGAATTCTATAAGCATATTGCCCACGATTACGACGATCCTCTGGCTTGGACGCATAACCGGGTTGAAGGCCGCAGCGAATATACGCAGTTGTTGTATGTGCCCAAGCATGCGCCCATGGACATGTGGGATCGCGACGGGCGCCGCGGCGTCAAGCTGTATGTGAAGCGTGTCTTCATCATGGACGATGCCGAACAGTTGCTGCCGAACTACCTGCGCTTTGTGCGCGGTGTTATCGATACGGCCGATTTGCCTTTGAACGTATCGCGCGAAATTCTGCAAGAAAGCCGTGATGTGCGGGTGATTCGCGAAGGGTCGGCTAAGCGTATTTTGTCGTTGTTGGAAGATTTGGCTGAAAACAAGGCTGATCAGTTTGCCGAGTTCTGGACGCAGTTTGGCCAGGTGCTGAAAGAGGGTGTGGGCGAAGATGCGGCCAATAAAGACCGTATTGCCAAGTTGCTGCGCTTTGCGTCGACGCATGGCGATAGCGCTGCGCAAACGGTGTCGTTGGCTGATTATGTCGCTCGCATGAAGGAAGGTCAGGACAAAATCTATTACGTCAGCGGCGAATCGTACGCGGCGGCCAGCAATAGCCCGCATCTGGAAATCTTCCGCAAGAAGGGTCTGGAAGTGCTGGTGTTGTCGGATCGTGTCGATGAATGGATGCTGTCGTATCTGCGCGAGTTCGAAGGCAAGCAACTGACGTCAATCGCCAAGGGCGGCCTGGATCTTGACCAGTTGGCGGACGAGGAAGAAAAGAAGCATCAGGCTGAAGTGGCTGAAACCTTCAAGCCTTTGGTAGAGCGCTTGAATGCGGCCCTTACCGATAAGGTGAAAGAGGTGCGTGTTACTGGCCGCTTGGTGGATTCGCCGGCTTGCGTGGTGGTCGATGAAAACGAGCTTAGCCCGCATTTGCTGCGTATGCTGCAGGCGGCGGGGCAGGAAGCCCCGGACGTCAAGCCGATTCTGGAAATCAACCCCGAGCACGCGTTGATTGGTCGCATGCAGGCCGCGCCGGAAGCGGATTTCAGTGAATGGGCGTTGCTGTTGCTGGATCAGGCCATGTTGGCCGAGGGTGGCAATTTGGCGGACCCGGCTTCGTTCGTAAAGCGTATGAACCGTTTGTTGTTGAACGGCGCAGCGTAAGTCGCGTGCTTTACACCGGCGGCAGTTGCCGCCGGAGCCAGCCATTTTCACGCCTGAAACGGCCCCAGTCGAACGCGGGGCCCGGGTCGGTCTTACGGCCCGGGGCGATGTGTTCGTGGCCTCTGGCGGCCTGTAGCGGGTGTTGCGCGCGCAGTGCGGGCAGCAGCTGAGTCAGGGCAGCATATTGTTCTGGCGTATAGGGCACGGTGTCCGTGCCTTCCATTTCTATGCCTATCGAAAAATCATTGCAACGTTCGCGCCCTGCGAAGGTGGATACGCCTGCGTGCCAGGCGCGTTTGTGCGTGGATACGAATTGCACAATGCTGCCGTCGCGGCGTACGAAGAAGTGGGCCGATACCGTCAGGCCGCGCAGTTGCGGTAGCCAGGGGTGGGCGTTGTAGTCCAGCCGGTTCAGGAACAGGTCGACGACTTCGGTGCCCCCGAAGATGCCGGGGGGCAGGCTGATGTTGTGCATGACCAGCAGGGTGGCGTCGTCACCGGCCGGGCGGTCGTCGTAGTTGGGCGATGGCGCGCAAGTGACACGCGGGTGTGCTTTTAGCCAGCCGTGTCGGTCCAGCGCCAGCATGGTTACTGGCGCACGCCAAGCTTGGCGTGTTCCTGGCTGCACCAGATGCGGCCGTTGCTAAGCACGGCTTCCGACCGGGGCATGTGAATGCCGCAGTGTTCGCACCTGACCATGGATTCGGGGTGCGCTATGGGCGGGGCGCCGCGTTTTTTTGCTTGCTTGGGCTGGCGCGTGTCGCTGCGGCCCTTGGCGTTCTGGCTGGATATGACGCGGACGACCATCAAGATGACAATAATCGCCACGATCCAGAATAATACTTTTCCCACATTAGCCTCGTTGCAGAATGACGTCGAGCACAAAACGGCTGCCAGTATAAGACAGCAGCAAAAAGGCGAAACCCACCAGTGTCCATCGCAGGGCCAGGCGGCCGCGCCAGCCGCGCATGCGGCGCCCTAGCAGTAGTGTGCCGAAGGTAAGCCACGATAGCAGCGTAAAGACGGTTTTGTGATCCATGGGCACCAGTTCGCTACTGATGCGCATCGATACGACGGCCCCGGTAATGACGGTAAGGGTCAGCACCGTGAAGCCTATGCCAATCAGCCGAAACAGCAGTCCTTCCTGAACGAGCAAGGGCGGCATGGTGTCCAGCGCGCGGCCAATAATATTGCGGTTGGCGGCTTGTTCGATAGGCCGGTGCAACTGGCGGTCGAGCGCGGTCATTAACATGGCCTGCAGCGCAGCGACCGTGATCAGGCCATAGGCGGTCAAGGCGATGAGCAGGTGTATGCGCAGCCAGTCGTTAGCGGCATGGGCCACAAGATGGCTTTGGGGAAACACCGAAGCCAGCAACGTGGCGGCAGTAGCTGCGGGGAGTAGAATAAGCAACAGCCCGTCAAGGCGCATGACCAGGTTTTCAA
>NZ_JBEBUX010000209.1:0-3046 GCF_040393045.1 Pollutimonas bauzanensis
AAAGGCAAAACAACCTCAGGCGCCAACTTACTGAACGCCTCCCGGAACTCTGCCTTGATACGCTCCAGCGCCTCAGGCGTATCCCCTTCAAACCGTAACACCACAACAGGCGTCGTATTCGATGCCCGCGCCAGACCGAAGCCATCCGTATACTCGGCGCGAACCCCGTCTATGGTGTTGATGCTGGTCGCGTTTGGAAATTCCGCTTCTTTCTGCAACCGCGCTATCAGTGCATGAGGCTGTCCTTCCTGCATCTCCAGCTTTAGCTCAGGCGTGGAAATGTCTTGGGGCAAGGCCTCGAGCAGGACCGAGGGGTCATCATGGCGAGACAGGATTTCCAGCAGGCGGGCGCCGGTGTACAAACCGTCGTCAAAGCCGTACCAGCGTTCCTTGAAGAAAATGTGGCCACTCATTTCGCCGGCCAGCGGCGCGCCGGTTTCGGCCAACTTGGCCTTGATCATCGAATGGCCGGTTTGCCACATTAGCGGCTTGCCGCCAGCGTGTTTGATAGAGCGGGCCACATGCCGGCTGCATTTGACGTCGAAAATAATGGTCGATCCGGGTTGACGCTCGAGGATGTCTTGCGCATACAAAATAAGCTGGCGGTCGGGCCAAATGATTTCGCCGGACTTGGTGACCACGCCAAGGCGGTCGGCGTCGCCGTCAAAGGCCAGGCCCAGTTCGCAATCAGTCGTCTGAACGTGCCGGATCAGGTCTTCCAGGTTGTGAGGGTCGGCGGGGTCAGGGTGGTGGTTGGGGAAACTGCCGTCCACTTCGCAAAAGAGCTCGTCGACTTCGCATCCCAATGCTTTGAACAGGCGGCTGGCCACTACGCCGCCAACGCCATTGCCGCAGTCTATGGCTATTTTCATGGGGCGGGCCAGTTTTACATCGGCGCTGATGCGCTCTACATAGGTGTCCAGAAGCTCAAGAGTGCTGCTGCTACCGGCCGGCGTGTGCGCCGCATCGGGGGCGAGGCGCTGCATGGCCTCGCGTAGCGCCTGGATATCTTCACCGTACAGGGTTTTACCCCCCATCATCATTTTGAAGCCGTTGTAATTAGAGGGATTGTGGCTGCCGGTAATCGCGACGCCGGAACCGGTTTTTTGGATATGGGTAGCAAAATAAACCACGGGTGTGGGAACCATGCCTACGTCTATCGTATTGATGCCGCCTTGGTTCAAGCCAGCCCGCAGCGCCAGTCCGAGTTCGGGGCTGCTTAGGCGGCCGTCGTAGCCAACGACCAGGGTGTCGATACCCTCGGCGCGTGCACGTTCGGCCAGGGCCAAACCTAATCGATGGGCGAAGCCGGGGTTAAGCTGCTCGGGAACGGTGCCGCGGATATCATAGGCTTTGAAAACCGCGTCGGGTAAGGGTTGGTGGCTGGTCACGATATACGTCCTTCACAAAAATCATTGCATTAAGGCGATTATCCCGGATTCTGTGGAGAAGTGCTGGAGCAAGATGCTCGTATCTACCTTAAAATGGCCTTCAGGGTATTTCATTCGTAAGAAAGGTTAGCAATGAGTCAATTAGACGAGTTAGTCCAGATGTTGGGCCGCCAGTATGTGTTAAGTGGTGACGAGGCCGAGCCTTATTCCGTTGATTGGCGCGGGCGCTATAGCGGCAAGGCGCTGGCTGTCGTTAAGCCGGGCTCTACTGAAGAAGTCGCGCAAGTTGTGCGCTGGTGCGTGGCGCACAAGGTACCCATGGTGCCGCAAGGCGGAAATACTGGCTTGTGCGGCGGCGCGACACCTGATGCCAGCGGCCAGGCCATTGTGCTGTCCCTGACTCGCCTGAATCAAATACGTAGCGTCGACACCGATAACGACACGATGGTGGTCGAAGCGGGTTGCATTCTGCAGTCGGTGCAACAGGCTGCCCGCGATGCGGATCGCTTATTTCCCTTGAGCCTTGCTGCTGAAGGCAGTTGCACCTTGGGCGGCAACTTGGCGACTAATGCCGGCGGCACGCAAGTGCTGCGTTACGGCAATGCGCGCGACTTGGTCCTGGGGCTGGAAGTCGTGACGGCCGAAGGCGATATCTGCCATGGTTTGCGCGGCTTGCGCAAGGACAACACCGGCTACGATCTGCGCAACTTATATATCGGCAGCGAGGGCACCCTGGGCATTATCACTGCTGCCACCGTCAAGCTCTATCCAGTGCCTGTGGCCCAATGCACGGCGTTGCTGGCGCTGAGCTCAATCGAAGATGCCGTATCCGTGCTGTCTGCCGCACGCAAGGGTTTTGGGGCCGCGCTGACTGGCTTTGAACTGATCGCCGGGGGCTGCCTGGCCGGGGTAGTTGAATGTTATCCGCAGCAGCGTATCCCTTTCGACGGCGAATCGGCAGCACTGCCTTGGTATGCCTTGCTAGAACTGTCCGACAGCGAAAGCGCCGAGCACGCCCGCGAGCGTTTTGAAACAGTGGTTGGCGAAGCGATCGAGGCCGGTCTGGTGCTTGACGCGGTCATTGCCGAAAACATTACGCAAAGCAAAGCATTGTGGCATTTGCGCGAAAGCATTCCCCTGGCGGAAAAAGCCTTCGGCAAAAGTATCAAGCATGACGTATCGATTCCAGTGTCGCGCATGGCCGATTTCGTGCGAACAACCAACGCAGCGCTACAGGCCAGTTTCCCTGGGATCCAGCACGTTATTTTCGGGCACTTGGGTGACGGGAATTTGCACTACAACGTAGCCAAGGGGCAAGCCTTTACGGAAGAAGGGCTGCTGGCTAAGCAAGACGCCGTATACGAACTGGTGCACAACAGCGTCCATCAGTTCGGGGGATCCATCAGTGCGGAACATGGCGTGGGTCAGTTAAAGCGCGACGCGTTGCCCCGCTATAAAGATCCTGTCGAGCTCGCGCTGATGCGCCGGATCAAGCAGGCGCTCGATCCGCATGGCCTGATGAATCCCGGGAAAATGCTGGCTTCTTGACGCAGCCTGACGGCTAGCGCATTTCTGGTCGAAGTATTTACAGGGCTCGCCGCAGCGTAAGAGCGCCAAGAGCTCGAAGCCGTGGGGGTCGAACCTTCATTGACGAC